>JAGRNC010000194.1 GCA_020440935.1 Leptospiraceae bacterium
TTATAGGCAAAGCCGGCCCAGTAGGACATCATTGCTCTCGAAACATACAGACGTCCTTCTTTGTTTTCGTCAGAGAACATATATCGATCGGCCGGTCCCAGGTGAAAGTGACCAAATACAAAGGGAATCTCAAATGCGTGGGCCGCCCCCAGAAACTGCCCC
Source organism: Leptospiraceae bacterium (assembly GCA_020440935.1). GTDB lineage: Bacteria > Spirochaetota > Leptospiria > Leptospirales > Leptonemataceae > UBA3465. The sequence goes on from JAGRNC010000194.1 coordinate 163, forward strand.
AGATCATTTCCAAGAACTACCGGTTCTTCATCCCATTCGAATCGATAAGCGTAGACATTCTTGTTCACGGCCTGCATGGCGCGAATAGGCTCATGAACGCCAATTACACTCCAGGCATCGCTGGCATGGCGCGACGTGGCTTCGTATAGTTCGGGATCATGGATACTTATGCTCAGATTAAAAAAACGTCGGCTGGTAAATCGATCGTCCAGAGCCAGATACAGCTTCTGCTCATCCCGATTACCGCCCACGATTACGGGAACCGATGATATCGCTCCACCGGCATGAACCATTGCATTCCAATCGCCCCGGGGAAATACCACTCCATCCTGAATCAGAGTGGGAAATGAGTAGCCCGAGGCTTCCGGATTCTCCCCGTTCAAATTCTTGCGATAGGCATCGATGATTCGAGTGGCATCCAGCGAACGCAGAAAAGAAACAATTTCGGTATCGGACATAGAAGCCAGACTCTTTCTGGCCGCTCCAACATTGCTCGCGCGTCCCTCCGCTACAAGTAAGCGCAGAAGCACCTCGCCGGAGCTGTTTTCATACCCTCCGGCATCCACGGGCTCAGATGCTTCTTTCGTGGTCTTGGGGCGCGGATAGGCGCTTTGAACAATGGCTCCTTTAAAAAGTCCGCGGGCCCTGGAAGAAAGCAGTAAGGCCAGTACATTATTCCCGCCAGCGGACTCTCCAAAGATCGTGACCTGATTCGGATCGCCACCAAAAGCAGAGATGTTTTTGTGAACCCATTTGAGAGCGGCAATTAGATCCAGGATGGCAAAGTTGCCCGAGGCATCTTCCGCCGATCCCGTGGCCTTGAATGCAGGATTGTAAAACCATCCCATGGGCCCGAGGCGATAATTCAACGTAACGACGATCACGTTGTGAGTGCTTGCCAGGTTGCCGCCATGATAGTCAGCGCCACTGCCCTGGTAGTTGGACCCGCCGTGGATCCATACCATAACCGGTAATCGCTCATTTCCGGTGGGAACGGAATCCGGCTTAAACCGCGGTGCATGCACGTTCAAATACAGGCAATCTTCGCTTCCGAAATACTCCCCGGCTCCCGCATCTCCGCCGCTGGAATAGGAACCGGCCAGTTGCAAGCATTCCGATGGCTTCTGCACTGCCTGTCTCTCTCCGTTCCACGGTTTCGCTTGTTCCGGAGCCTTCCAGCGAAGTGCTCCAATGGGCGGAGCTGCATAGGGGATTCCGTACCATACATGACTGTTATAAAGATGCCTTCCGCCCACTAGAGCGCCCTGCTCCACAGTGCGTAAAGTATCGCGATCCAGTTCGGCCGGCGGATCGAACTTTCCGCAGGATGCAAGCAAAACGATGAGAATAAGGGATATAGAGCCGGATAGTAGGCCTGAAAAACGTCCAAACATTAACTGTATTTCGATGGCGCCGCTCGGCGATGGCAAGCTTTTTCCCCTTCCTTTCCGAGGACTAACGCCTGGCTTCCGGTCCAATGACATAGGAGCGCGATTTCATAAATTGAGCATTGCGCCATTCGAAAAAGGTACCTTGGTTGCGAATAATTCGCATTTTTTGTCGATCCCGCTACATGGCTTTCGTCTAGATGCAAAGCGGCCCAGGGAGGCCAGGGAGAAGAAATATGCAAAGCGAGCAAAAAGGTGTAAAATTAGAGTTAAGAGGCGAAACCGATGCCGTCCTGACACGCTATTTCGCAGCGCCAAGAGAGTTGATCTTTGATTATCACACAAAACCTGAATTGATGCGCAAGTGGCTCATTGGGCCGGGTGGAATGAAGTTGGATGTGTGCGAAAATGATCTACGGGCGGGCGGAAAGTATTTGTATGCTTATGCAGACGAGAAAGGAAAATTAATGGGCGTTTACGGCCATTTTATAGAGGTCGCAGCCCCGGAAACTCTGACAAACACAGAGAACTACATGATGGATATGGAGACTTTCGATCCAAACGCAGCCGAGGATCCGGCGGCGACGGTCGAATCCCGCGTCTTTTCCACCGATGGAGAATCCACACTTGTAACCCACACATGCACCTATGCCTCCGCCGAAGTCCGAGGAATGATGATGGATTCCGGAATGGTCGATGCGTTGGAAGAGTGCTACCGCAAACTGGAGGAATGCATTCGAGAAAATCACTGAGAGAAGCGGGCGAGCATACCCCGGGACTGAGAGCGTCGTGGCTGATGAACCCAAAATGGAATCCTGGGTTGCCCTGAGCTACAGCTAAAAGGCATCCATAGTTTCCAGCCTTTGCAGAACATAGGACTGTAGCTCGGTGCGCCAGTGGTCCGCAATATCGGTGAATTCCACACCAAAAGCTGTGTCATCTGCGCGGATATGCTTTATCCTACCGCTGGCCTTGAAGGATTTTGCGGCAGGCAAAGTAATGATTAGATCGATCTCGGCATCAATGGTGCATCCCTGAAATGCATGCGGAACTATGATTCGAACCCCGCCTTCGCTTATGTCCTCGGCCTGTAAGATATCGATAAAATCGGTGCCGATCAACTGAACCTCTACCGGAGCGGCGGCTTCTGGTTGAACTCGCACAAAGCGACGCTTATTCTGCATGATCCGCACAATGCATCGCTCGCTTCGGGTTGCAAGTAATAACCCTGGATCCAATTTGCAGTCCGTTCCGCGCACCCGGACCTCATGGCAGGCCTGGACGAACGGTAATTTCAGTACGGGCTTGACCTCAGGTAACGTCAGGGCTAACAGAGAAGACTATGGCGCATCCTCGCAAAGTCGAACCCGATCATCCGATGATTAAGAAACTACGTGAGAAGTGCCTGGCCCTTCCGGAAACTTTTGAAAAAGAAGCATGGGGTGAGGCCACGTTTCGCGTTACGAAGGGAAGTATGTTTGCCATGACCGATTTCAATCATCACAATAGTGGCCACATTGCAGTCTGGGTAAAGGCGGCTCCCCTGGTTCAACCCGAATTGGTAGAACGCGACCCAGGCGCGTACTTTGTGCCCCCTTATATGGGACCAAAAGGCTGGGTCGGAGTGAAACTGAACTCGAAGACCCGCTGGAAAGCACTGGAAGCCCTTCTGCGCGAGGCTCATTTGCTATCGGCGCCAGCGAAACTGCGAAAGATACTGGCAGATACGCGGCTATAATCAATTACGTTGTCTGCTTTGACTCGCTTACGGCGGCCCCGACATCGTCGAGCTTATGATCAATGGCAATCAAAGTCACGTCGTCTGTAAAGGATTGATTTGAAGAAAATCGGCGCACTGCTTCTATGGTTTGACTGCAAAATTCCTCGGCGCTGAGCGAAACGCCCGCTAGTGCAATCTCCTGGAGTTTGTCTTCGCCAAATTCTTCAGCCGAATCATCAAATTCTTCGAATATACCATCCGTAAAAAGTACTATCCGCTCGCCAGGTCGAAAATCTTCCTCTGCCTGATCATATTGGTAATTGTTCAGAACGCCGATCAAGCGATTCTGTACGTACAGCTTTCTCGAATACCCCGAGCCAATCACTATCTGCTGCGGATGACCGGCCGAAGAGTAAGTGATGGTATTCTTTTCCAGGTCGATGTCCATCAAGAAGCATGTGAAGAGGCTATTGAGCCGACTGTATCGGTCGCAGTACTGATTGTTCAATTTTGTCAGAATTTCCCCGGGAGGAATTAGATCATCGCGCAAGCCAATGTATTCGGCATAGATTGACATGGTCATTAGAGCGGCCTGAATGCCGTGCCCCGTTGCGTCGGCAAGAAAGACCCGCACGTTTCCGTTCTCCAGCCGGCGAATGTCGTAATAGTCTCCGCCGATCTCGGTCATGGGCAAGTATTCCGGATGAATTTCCAGGCCCGGCCAGGGACCCGAGCCAATCGGCAGCGTATTGGTCTGCACCGCCTTGGCATGTTGGATATCCTCCTGAATCGTCTGCAGAGCCGAAGATAGCTGCCTGGTTCTTAATTCCACCTTTTGTTCCAGATTGTAGGTCAGATCTTCCACTCGGGCAAAAGCGCTGGCAAAACGCGTAGATAAAAGAAATGCCTGGGCAAACAGAAACAGAAAGAGACCAAACGGAGCCCAGGTACCGGGACCGATATTAACGTAATATCCCAGAATATCGTGCCCAATGGTAATGGCGAAGGCGATAACCCCAAAAGCAAAAGAGAACGATCCCGGGCGCCTGCGATAAATGGCCAGGATGATAGCCACGATCGCAAAGATGCATGCCACAAGAGTCACTAACTGCATTGGAAGAAGCGTTCGTCCGAACAAATACAGGGGTGTAATGATAACGAAAAGCGAAAGTGCAATCCCCACAGCCATATAGACTCGCTGAACAAACCGGTGAAATTCATCCGGGAACAGCGAGCGCAGATACATGACAAACAACGGTCCACCCAGGTAAAATGTAATGTACTCCAGGCGCACTCCCCATTCGTAGGGAAAATCCGGAAACACCTGGTATAAATAACCAGCACCCGTAACCAATGTTCGCGTTGCCACCAGTGGGCAGACCAGACCCAGAAACAACGCCGCCTTCTCTTTGGGGCGGTAATAGAAGAGCCCCAGGTGATACAGGCCCATTATCAGAAGACTTCCGCAAAGAAAGAGATCGGAGGCTAGAAGGTTTCTTTCCAGCGAATCAATCTGTTCGCTTTCGCCAAGAGTCACAGGCCCCCACATTCCGCCAAAGGCATCCACAAAATTGGATACCTGGAAAAGCAATGTGAGTTCGGGGCCTTCGCTCTTTAACCGATAGATTTGCGGATTCTTCTGTGGATGGTATTTCGATGGGTCGGAGGATATTACTCCGCGTCCATCGATGCGCCGTCCATTTACATACAGATCGTACGCAGAGGCAAGCGAGTACACCTTTAAGGAAAGCTGATCGGTGGGCGGCAGCAGAATTCGAATGCCATACGTGCCCCAGCCCATTGGTCCAATTTCATTTTCGCCCTGGTCGATTCGAAATGAGTTCCAGTTTCGCGGGGATTCAATGTAGCCATCGGGGGCCGGCGGCCCCTCGCCAAACTCCTGCGGGCTAACGAAGCGTTTCCAATAGAAGAACCAGTGGCCTTCCAGACGAATTGGGCCCTGCTTCTCAAAATCCCATGTACGTAAATCCAGGATGCCGTCCCGGACAACGGGAGGCGGCTCGCTCCTGGGTGCGCCGCAGAATGCAGCAACGAAAAGAACCAACAAAAAAGCAAAGCGTCTCATCCGAACGTCTCCTTCTTTCGCGCCTTTGTTCCGCGCTGCAAGCTATATACATGGCTCGAATGGCCGCGCCCGCAGTATTCTCCTGGCAATAAGGTATGAATGCCACGGTGACACCCTTCCTATGCGGGACAGAAAATCTGG
>JAGRNC010000195.1 GCA_020440935.1 Leptospiraceae bacterium
AAAAGGCCGCTCGGGCTGGCGCCGATATGGATGCCATCAAGAAGGAACTGGCCGGTTCGGCTGGAAAAATTCTGAGCTTCATCCAGATGCCTGGCGACGAAGCCAAGAAGCTTATAAACGATCTAAAAGAGCTAAAGAAAGTGAACAACCCTCTGGATTCGTCGCCGGAGCTGCGTAAGCTACGGCGGGGTATTGCGGGGCTTTACTGGAAGGCTTTCGAAAAGGCATATTTTAAGTTCCGTGAATCCAGCGGAAATGTGCCTCGCCCCGTTCGATTGATGCTCGACTTCGGTTTTTTCGATGAAGAGCTTCTCGACGATGAACATCTAGCCTTTATTTACGATCTGCAAGATACCACACGAGCCAATAAGATATATCCGGTTATGTACGGCCGCGAATGGGTGGATGTAGTCGGCCAACGAAAAGAGCCTCCATCCATTGATGAGATGGGCCTTACCTACTTCGAGAAACTGAAGCAAGAGCATAAAGATAAAGGCTGGAAACGCGAAACCGATCTGCCCGATGAGTTTACAAACTACAATGTACTGGCGAAGTACGAGATGCACAACTTTATGGAGACTAACGTAAAGTTAACCTCCGGAAGCCCCGCCAGCGCATTCCCCATATTGACTCGGTACGATATTACCATCGATCTGGAAAAATCCTTTGTAACCCGGGAGCGAATTTCGGAGACTCTGGATAAGTTACTCGCTGTCGACTATTCGGCCTTCCATCGGGAAGTATTACTGAACGACGAAGAGAAGGGAATTCTAAAAGAGTTCGTTCAGACCCGCGTAATTCCAAACTTCATTATCGTTCCTTCCATAGGAACAAAGATTATGATGTGGCAGGAGCTGGCCCTTTCCCGCCTCAAGGGTTCCAGAGGTCGGATCGCTGTACCTGTATTTGCCACCGCTGACTTCTACACCCTACTACTGGAAGCCGTAGCCGCATTCCGATGGGAACTTACCAAAACGATTCTTGGCGCCGATTGGAATAACATTGCAAACTCGTCGCTTACAGCCGACTACACCGATTACATCCAGTTCTTTAAGAAGAACCGCGAGCTTTCGCAAGAAGCCAAAGAAAAGCTCGCTGCCGAATTGAAGCGATACCGCGGCGAACGAAATATGTTTGTGAACGAATACACAAACTGGATCCGCTACGAATCGGAAGGCGTAATGAAACTGAATAAGGTGGCGCGCTCGATCATGTATCGGCACGTTCCTTTTGCAAAAGCGGTGCGCGACAATCTGGCGAATCAACCCGCCTTCACCGAATTGCAAAACCGGCTTACAAACATTCGAAAGAAAAAGCTGCACGAACTGGAAATCAAATACCGAAAGTACGGCGAACCGGGAAGCCTACCCGAGCCTCTGGAAGAAAACCTCAATTTCTACCGAGTTTAAGCGGGCGGCTGCTGGTCCCTGGAAGGCTTCGATGCCGATGGCCGGTCCAGATTCTGCAACATTCGTCTTATTTCCTGGCGTTGCACTGGATGCTTGCTTAAGTACAGCGCTCGTTTCCAGGCCTTGCGCGCCTTCGATGGAAGTCCCTCTTCAGCATACCATTGTCCCAGATCCTGCAAGCATCGGGGTTCCTCTTTAACGGCGCATGCCCGGTCCAGGTATGCAAGAGCCCGATCGGGATGGACCGATCGCAATGTCTGCGCCAGAAGAAAAAGACTTCCAAAGTGATCGGGATTTTTTTGCAGAGCTTTCTCCAATAAGCTCTGTCGCCGGGACGGTTCTACAATGGCAAGATTGTAGTAGCCTGCATAAAAATCCGGACTACAGTGAATGGCTTTTTTATAGAGACCGATGGCCTCATTGGACCGATGCGCATCGGACATCAGGTTTCCCAGATTGATCAATGCCTTTGTATGGCAGGGTTCCTGAGCGATGGTAGTTTTGTACTCTGCCGCTGCCTCCTCACGAAAATTCATTTTCTGATACAGGAATCCCAGCCTGAAATGGGCATCGGTATATCCAGGCTCAATCGATACGGCGCGTCGGAGGTCTCGGGCAGCTTCCACATCTCCTTTTTTGAAGGATCGATCAAATAGAGCCTTTGCCTCCGGATCGGATGACCTGGCTTGCAAATTAGATGGAGAAAAGGAAGAAAGTAAGCTCAATGCGCCGGATAAGAACAATGCCAGTACCGTAGGGAATGGCCACGCATGTGCGGTGGAAAAAAAGAGCAGGCGCATCACAATACAATTATCGCAATGCAGCCGCAATGCCTTTAGCGTCGATTGACAGGTGCGCGAATAATGGCCTACCGGTGGACCTAGAAGTCTTCTACGAAATAGGATTTCGTGTATTCCCGAATGACTTCTACAATGAATCGCGCCCAGCTCCTTTGATCTCCGGACTCGATATGAACCTGCTTCAATTTGGGGAAGTAAGGCCTGGGCTTGTGAATGCTGTGGGTAAGCTCAATGGCGCGAATGTAATGGTCCACCCGTCGAATTCGGACAAAGTTCAACTGTTCCGTTTCCAATCGACCAGGGGGCAAAAACCCGACAATAATAAGCTTGGGGAACAGGGCCTTTTTAAGAAGGTTCAAGAATTCGGAGAAGGAGTCCACACGATCGATGAATCCTTCATACGCGCCACCGCCCAGATTCATCATTTGAGTAACGATATCCATGGATAGTGAGATCCCGGACATCTCATTCATATCAGATACTATGACAATGCCCTCATCGGGCTGGAAGCACTTGAATTCCTGCTCTCCTCCGAAGTGCCGCCGCAACAGCTTGGCCCTACTAATGTCGATCTCTTCGCCTTTGGTAAGCAATGGGTCGCGATTGGAGGGAACCCGCACTTCTTCCCTGGACATTATGAATCGCTTCTTCAAAGCGCTCTGGTTCATGATCCGGAAAGCCTTGATCTTCTCTTCCAGTTCATCAAGACTACAGACGCCAATTCTAAGCGGATTTTCTTTCTTGCGTATTTCCTCGCGACTGGGCTCTTCCATGTAGCTTCCTTTTTATGTTAACCGTTTAAGATCAAACGAACTTCGCATTAGCCGCGCAGAACAAATAGCGCCAGAAAAACAGTGAAGAAAACTGCCAGCGCAACCAGAAAATACTGCATCCAGCGAACTCGTTGCTCAAGCTGATCCACGCGATTTTGCAATTCTTCGTTTTCGCGCTGCAGGGTTTCCATAGCCGCTATCCCCTGGCTTTGTTGCCAGCGCTGCCAGAAAATGGGGATGACTTCAGCGGCGATGGGGGCCAGTACGGATAATATGCGGCTTCCGGTTCTATCTTCTTTGCTGGAACTCATGGTGCAGAGATTCAGAGTGATTCTATTGATCTGCCTGGGAAGCATTTTTTCCAGTTGCTATACAGCAGAGTTTCAGCCGCATCCCGATTACCCCGGACGCAGACCACTCAAAGTAGAAAGCTCCACGCTTGCCGACAGTTGCTACGAAACCAGAGGGCAATATTTGGGCACTCTACTAATCAGAAATTTTCAGGGAGATTTGAAGAACCCGGGGTTCAGAAATTATGTACTGTCGGAAATGGAAGATCATGGAGCCAATTTTGGATGTGTGCGCTCACGATCCGTTTCCCAGGAAGAGCTATATCAGGTACAAAACAAATCCATGCATTCCAACAAAGTCCAGACCGGAGAGCCTCTGGAAAAAAAAGTAGGAACAATGGAGATTCGCCTCTATTATGATTCAGAGGAGCCCTGATGCAGACCCGACCCGAAGTCTATGTGAATCGTGCCGGAACCTGGCACTTCCGAAGTAGTCCCATCGAAAATGAATCGATATTGAACTACTTCAAAAAGAACCTCAAGCGCGACGCCGAGGGAAAATATTTTATCGAAAATCGATTCGGCGAACTGAAAGAAGAGGGATATATACAGGGCGTAGAAGGCTTCCCGCTCATAATCCGAACTCTTCAATTTGAGCCAGAACCCTCCATCAACCTGGAATGCGAACAGACTTATTCCCTGGAGCCCGATCGCATTGGCGCGGAGGCAGGCACCGAATCTACTATACTATTTCAACAGGACGATGCCACCTTGTGGACCCTGGTGTTTCCGGATGACTCACCGGAGGCCATCCCTGCGCGACTGAGCGGGCCCTGCATGGCATCGCTCCATACTGCATTTCAAGATTCGGATGAGGGGATCTGCCTGGCGGCCAATGGAAGCCACTGGAAAATTATCCAGCGAAATGCCTCCGATTACTTTCAGACGATTGACAAAACCCCGCCGGCTCCGGAAGACAACCCCGCCGAATAGCAAGAGTCCGGGCTCATACAAGCCCGTCCGTAATCCCCGGGCAAATAGTTACATCTTGAAACCGGCCTGGGCATACATCTCCCGTGCAATGATCAACTTCTGAATCTGCGATGTTCCGCCGCCAATTTCCACCAGCTTGGAATCGCGCATAAGCCGTTCCACGCCGTACTCTCGCACATAACCATAACCGCCCAGTAGCTGTATACCATCCAACGTTGAGCGGACGCTGGCTTCAGACGCAAACAGTTTTGTGAAACTTGCATGTAGAGTTACCTTCTGCCCTTGCTCTAACTTTCGAGCGGCATTGTAAGCCATAAGCCGGGAAACAAAAAGATCCATGCCCATTCTGGCCACCATATCCTGTACCATCTGAAAAGAGGCCAGGGGTTTTCCGAATTGTAGTCGCTCCACAGTGTATTTGAGGCAAATATCCAGAACTCCCTGGATTAGACCGATGGGCAGTCCGGCAAATAGCGTACGCTCCATATCCAGACCGGCAAAGGCGATCCGATACCCTTCGTTTTCCACTCCAACGAGATTTTCTTGGGGAACTTCGCAATCTTCAAAGAACAATTCAGTGGTGGGGGAAGCCCGCATCCCCATCTTTTCCATGGGCTTTCCATTCGAAAAACCCTTCCATCCTCGCTCCACAATAAATGCAGAAACTCCCCTGGGACCGGCCTCACCGGTACGCGCGAAAACCAGAAATGTGTCCGCAACGCTGCCATTTGTAATGAAAGTCTTGGAGCCATTCAATACGTAGCGATCGCCCTTCTTTGTTGCTCTGGTCTGCATTCCCATGCTGTCCGATCCGCTTCCAGGTTCGGTGAGAGCAAAGGCGCCATACTTTTCGCCGCTACAAAGCGCTGGCAGGTATTTCTTTTTTTGTTCTTCGTTACATGCCTTATAGATATTGTACGCCCCGATGAATGCGTGGGCGCCAAAGCTAAGTGCAGTGCCGCCGCATCTTCGCGCCAGCTCTTCTATCGCCAATACCCCCGAGAGCAAGCTAGCTCCGGATCCGCCGTACTCTTCAGGAATAACGATACCAAGTATGCCATTCTTTCCCAGGGTCTGAAATACCGAGTCTGCGAATTCTTCTTTTCGATCCAGATCATCGGCGATGGGCGCCAGTTCTTTTTCTACGATCTGTCTAACTGTTTCCTGAATCATGCGCTCATCGGCGCTCAATGCAATC
>JAGRNC010000196.1 GCA_020440935.1 Leptospiraceae bacterium
TAAGAATGCGATTGATTTTCTGATGTTAGCAACAATGTGTCGCCCCCCTTCTACGCCTCGAACTATGGTGGCAAAGTTGTCGTCGGCCAAAACCATTCCCGCGGCTTCGCGAGCAACCGCACTACCCGATCCCATCGCAATGCCAATATCGGCCTGCCGCAGTGCAGGCGCATCATTCACACCATCGCCGGTCATGGCCACAGTACGATTTCTGCTTTGCCATGCACGGACAATGCGAAGTTTATGTTCGGGACTGACGCGGGCATAGACCGCCACATCCTCGACAATTTCCGAGAGTTCGCTGTCCTCCATCGTTTCCAAATCGATCCCCCGCAAGCTCCGCGAATCCGAACGCCAGATGCCCAGTTGATGAGCGATAGACTGCGCCGTTTCCAGTTGATCGCCGGTAATCATTACGGGTTGGATTCCAGCCTGGATACAGGTCTGTACGGCCTCCATGGCCTCCGGCCGAGGAGGATCCTCCAGAGCGCATAAACCAAGAAATACAAGATTATCTTCCGATAGATCTTCGACGGATTGCTCCCCCATTCGATAGGCAAAAGCCAGCACGCGCCTGGCCTGGGCGGAAAAATGCTCAACCTGGGCTTGAATCTTTTGAATCGTTTCGGGCTGGATAGCACGCGTCTTTCCGTGGTCGCTATAATAGGCGCAATGATCCAGGATTACATCCGGAGCTCCTTTTACAAACATCATAGATCGGTCGTCAACCAGGTGCACAGTGGACATCCGCTTGCGCTGCGAATCGAATGCAATCTCTCCAGTGCGAGGCCAATCACTCTGCATGCGCGAAGGGTTAAAACCGGCATCCCGGGCAAAGGCTACCAATGCCGTTTCGGTCGGATCGCCTACGATTTCCTCATTATGTACGTTCGCATCGTTACATAGAACCATGCACTGGATGAGGGGGTCGGCCTCCGTAAAGATGGACTCTGCGGCTTTCTGGGTGGCGCGATCAAGAGTGAATACTTCCTGCACAGTCATACGATTCTGGGTCAGCGTTCCTGTTTTGTCCGAGCAAATAACTCCAACGCTTCCCAGAGCTTCCACGGCGGGAAGCTGACGGATAATTACATTCTTTCGCGTCATCCGGGCGGTGCCTATGGCCAGCGAGATGGTTACGATGGAGGCCAGCGCTTCCGGGACCGCCGCCACGGCCAGGGCCAGGGCAAACAGGAAGGATTGCACCACCGATTGGTTTCGGAGTACCGCGATGGCAAATACGAGGGCACAAATTAATAAGATGCTTATGGTCAGTTTCCGACCAAAATCGTCCAGTCTCCGCTGAATGGGTGTCTTGCGCTCCGGCACTCGCTCCAGCATCGCGGCGATTTGCCCGGTTTCCGTTTGCATCCCGGTGGAGGTCACGACCACGCGGCCCCGGCCAGCGGTCACATGCGAACCGCCATACAGCATGTTTTCGCGCTCATGAAGTTGGGCTGCGACCTCCAGCACTATGTCTTCGCGCTTGTTTACGGAGGTAGATTCTCCCGTAAGCGCGCTTTCGGAGACCTGCAAACCATGAGCTTCGATGATTCTTCCATCGGCGCAGACCAGATCGCCGGCTTCAACGTCGAGTATATCTCCTACAGTTACCTCGGCTGTGGGGATCTCTCGGCGCACTCCGTCCCGGACTACTCGGGCCACCGGCGATGCCATCTTCTTTAACGCTTCCAGCGATGCCTGGGCTTTCCACTTTTGATAGGTTCCCAGAATACTATTGAGCGCCAACACCACATAAATGGTAATCCCGCTACGCAATTCGCCCAGAAAGACCGAGAGAAGCGCGGCAGCCAGAAGTAGAATGACAATGAAATCCTTAAACTGCGAGAGGAACATGGACAAAAGCCCTTCCCCTTCTCTGGATTGGATTTCGTTCTTTCCGGTTCGCGCAAGCCTTTGATGCGCTTCTTCGGCACTCAATCCATCCGGACTGGAATTCGTATTGCGCAACGCTTCATCAATCTGCAAATGATGCATCCAATCGCTCCCGGAGCAAAGCTAGTATGATTGCACTTCCACAAAAGCCTTTTTCCGGAATTCGCCTGGAGTAAACGATTGATTCGTTGGGTACCGACACAGGCCGCGATGGAGGCGCAACCGGGACTCCCTCTGAAGGCGACTATTCGTCCTGGAATTTGTTCGGGTCCCTGTGCCGGGCAAATGGTTTGCCGGTCGAAAAATCGTTATCGCCCCGCCGGATCCCGGCTGCGGGATTTCCCTGCATTCGCCGTCCATAACGTAAGTGCATGGCGCGAGCGACCCATTTATAGAAGAAAACCTTTAGCCGGAGACGCGGGCTTCGGCGAATCCAGGCCTGAATTCTTCGCAATTTTTCCGGATTTCGCACTCCATAGAATCTGTGCAGTTTATCCTCGTTAAATTCGAATTGCGACACAGAATTGATTGTACCATCCGATTCGAAAAGAATCAGTCCAGGATCCCGACCGATTTGAACTGGCACTGAAAACCATCCTCCGGCTTTGGATGAAAGGCCGACAAAGAATTTAGATACATTCAGAGCTCCGAAAACGACTTTTCTGGCGGCTACAATTTTGCCGCCACTGTCGGTGTACATCTGCACATCTTCTGTGAGAAGCTGCACCAAAGACTTCAGATCGCCCGCTGCACAGGCGATTTGAAAAGAGGTCAATAGCTCCTTCTTTCGCTTTTCCGGCATGGCATAGTGCTTGTTCTGCGCCTTTGCCGCTTCTCTGGATCGCTGGGCTATTTTTCGACAGTAATCTTCGCGTTTCCGGACGATTCCAGCAATCTCGGAATAGTCAAAGTCAAATACGTCGCGCAGCAAGAATACAGCCCTTTCCACTGGAGAGAGGCGCTCCAGAACCAATAGAAATGCAGCACTGGCTGTATCTGCCAGCGCCAGGCTTTCTTCGAATCCGTCGATCATGGGCTCCGGAAGCCACGGTCCGGGATAGCTTCGCTTTCTTTCATAGGCCGAGCGTTTCTGATCGATGGCCAGTCTCGTCAGGATGGTAACCAGAAGTGCCCTGGGATTTCTGGTTAACGTCAGGTCCTGACGGGTAAATTTCAAGTAGGCATCTTGTAAGAGATCTTCCGCATCGTCGGCGCTGCCCATCATTCTGTATCCGATGGAAAAGAGCAGCCCGCGATGAATCTGGAAGATTTTTAGATGATCATTCATTGTGCGGCCAATGCCAGGCGATCGGACTCGATACTGAATGTTAATGACAGATGATTGTAGTAGCATTCGGCCGCAATGCACCAGCCAATGTCTACCAGCTCAGTATCTGTAAAAGTGGCCTTCATGGAATGAATAAGATCGTCGCCTACGCTTCCTTTCATTCTATGTTCAATAAAAGCAAGGATTAAGCTTTCGCGCTCGCTAAATTCCGGCCCATCGAACTTACCGTTTACCAGATCCAGAAACTTCTGCCTGGAAAGCTTTTTTTGAAATGCCTGTGCCAGCGCCATGTCTCCACAAAAAGAGCATCCATTTTGTAGGGATACTCCCAGTTTAATCAGCAGCTTTTCCGATTCGCTCAACCTTATGCGTCGGCTGAGTATCCTCTCGATTTTCAGTGAGAATCCCATCAATGCGTCGTTGCGTGTATAGAGCAAAGGTAGAGGAGAGATTACCTTACCAAACATCTTCCTGGAAATCCAGGCAGCGATTCGCATTTTAAGCGTTGCAGGGGCCAGAGGCTCTAAAAGCGCCGAAGCCATTACATGATTGTGTTTTATTTCCATGCACAGAAGACGCTGCACCCTCTGCCTACGTGACAGGGTCGCGGATTTTTTCTGCCGTTCCATTACTACCGGCCGCTGGAGTGCCGCCGAAGCATTGGCGCTGTCATGCCTGTACGAGCCATATAGTCGCCGTAGTGCAGCCGTAGCCTCGGCGCTGCCTGGCGGGGCGCTGCCTGGCGGCTTCAAGCTACATAGCCTCCGTGAATCTGCCGGTACGCCTGGGGCCCTCGGACAGGTTTGACTTTACGGCTGAATGTGCGTCTTTGTAATGGGAGACCTATGCCAGCGAGTTTTGATGTAGTAGTAATTGGTAGTGGGCCAGGGGGCTATTCGGCAGCTATTCGGGCCAGTCAACTGGGGCTTCGCTCTGCAATCGTGGAGAAGGAAGCTCTGGGAGGCATCTGTCTGAACTGGGGCTGCATTCCCACCAAGGCATTGTTAGAAAGCGCGCATTTATTGGAGAAAGTAAAAAAAGGCCGGGACTTTGGTCTGGAGATTGGCGAGGCCACCGCAGCCTTTGACCGAGTGATCGATCGTTCCAGAAATGTGGCCAATCGAATGTCGCTGGGCGTAGACTATCTAATGAAGAAAAATGAAATCCAGGTCATTCGGGGAACGGCGCGCATCGCCGGGCCAGGAAAGATATCGATTGAACCAGCATCCGATGCGCCGGAAGATCAGCCTACAGAAGTGGAAGCAAAGGACATCATTCTTGCCACCGGAGCCCGGGCCCGTCAGTTGCCTGGCCTGGAATTCGACGGAAAAACGGTGCTCGACTATCGTTCTGCCATGAGCATCAAAGAAAGGCCCGGTTCTCTGGCAGTAATTGGAGCCGGCGCTATCGGTGTAGAGTTTGCTGATTTTTATCGTTCCATGGGAAGCGAGGTCACCATCTTTGAAATGCTTCCGCAACTGCTCCCTATCGAAGATGCCGAAGTGGCAAGAGCTCTAACCAAAACTTTTGATAAGCGGGGAATTAAAATAGAAACGGGAATCCAGAGCAGCAAAGTTCAGAAACTGGAAAGCGGCATCAAGATTGATTACACAAACAAGAAAGGCGAAGAGCTATCTGGATCTTTCGATGCGGTTCTCGTGGCCATCGGAATCCAGGCAAATACAGAGAACCTGGGCATTGAACTGACAATGGAGAAAGATCGCATCAAAGTCGATGATCGCTATCGCACAAATGTGCCTGGCATCTATGCTATAGGCGATTGTATACCAGGTCCGGCCCTGGCGCACGTTGCCTCCCATGAAGCGATTCGCGCGGCAGAAGCAATTTATATTAATCGAAGCAAAAAGGACAACCTGGACTACGAACCGATCAACTACGATATGATTCCTTCTTGCACCTACTGCCATCCGGAAGTAGCATCCATCGGAAAAACGGAGCAGCAACTAAAAGACCAGGGAATCGAATACAAGAAAGGCCAATTTCCATTCACCGCCTCCGGACGCGGCAGGGCCGCCGGAGACATAGACGGATTCTACAAAGTCCTGGTGGGAGCAAAGCATGGGCGGATTCTGGGAGTGCACATCGTGGGCCCCGGGGCCACAGAAATGATCGCAGAGATGCAGCTTGGCATGGAAGCGGAACTGGTGATTGAGAACTTTGCACGAACTATGCATCCCCATCCTACCCTTTCAGAAGCGGTGATGGAAGCATCGGGTCAGGTGCTCGGCGAAGCGATTAACATTTAACATTCA
>JAGRNC010000197.1 GCA_020440935.1 Leptospiraceae bacterium
CAGTTTGTGCCAAATCCGATCAAACCCGACACGGTAAGCATTCGTAGCAAACCCTTCAGATCCAGGTCTTGTTCGCGAAACGGAATATGGACTGTTCCGGAAAAATCCCAGAATACCGACAGAATAAATGCGGCCCCGGTGAGCCAGGGCAATATTTTCAATAGAAAGAGCGAAAGGGAGAATCCAGAATCAGGCACCGGAGGAACTTCTTCGAATGGCTTCTGTTCCGGTAGCACCCGGGTGGACCACTTCTGCAGAAATTTACTTATCCTTGTTAGATCCAGTTCTTCATCGGCCGAGAGCTTAGGTTTTTCGGCTTTGACGCTTCCTTCCTTTTCGGAGTTTTCGGAATTCGCAGAATTTTCCGCGCCCGGCGTTTGCGAAGCGGACCCGGCGGATTCGGCGGGCGTTGTAGCTTTGGCGCTGGACTCTGAATCGTCGTTATTGGAATGTCCGGTTTCGGTATTCATTTTGTATTCCGGGATTTCTATATTCTGCTGAGTCGCATGGGATGTTCAGGATCACGTCTGGAAGCCGGCTACAGTATATACTGGCTCAGATCTCGGTTCTCGACGATTGACTGCAATCGATCCCGCACAAAGCCGCGATCTACAACAACTTTTTTGGATTCCACGTCTGGAGCCGCATAGGACACTTCTTCCAGCAAATGCTCCATGATTGTATGCAATCGGCGAGCTCCGATGTTTTCCGTCTGCTCGTTTACACGAAATGCTACCGATGCAATCTCTTCCAGCCCATCGTCGGTAAAAGCCAGGTCTACTTCTTCTGTGGCCAATAAGGCCTGCGCCTGACGAGTCAGCGAGTTCTCGGGCCCGGTCAGGATTTGCAAAAAGTCTTTTTCGGTGAGCTTGTCCAGTTCTACGCGAATCGGAAAACGACCCTGCAGCTCCGGGATCAGATCCGAAGGTCGGGAAGCATGAAATGCGCCCGCTGCGATGAAAAGAATGTGGTCAGTTTTAACAGGACCGTTTCGAGTGTTTACGGTGGCGCCCTCAACGATGGGCAGCAGATCGCGCTGTACACCTTCCCGCGAAACATCCGGGCTGCTTCCTGCGCTTTTTCCGCAAACTTTGTCGATCTCATCGATAAATACAATTCCGAGCTGCTCGGTTCTACGAATGGCCTCGGACTGGACTTTCTCCGGATCCACCAGCCTTTCCAATTCTTCGTGAAACAGAATTTTGCGCGCATCTTCGACGGACACTTTGCGGCGCTTTGAACGTTTTGGCATCAAATCGCCGAGCATGTTCTGTAGCTGCATATCCATCTCTTCCATGTTTGGACCGGACAGCACCTGAACCATGGGGGCCGATTGCGCAGAAACCTCAATGTCCACCTCGCGGTCGTCGAATTCTCCATTTCTCAGACGCTCGCGCATCATTTCGCGCACCCGCGCTTTTTTGGCTGCTTCGTCTGAGCCTTCGCCCGCCTGGGAGGGGGCTTCTGTGGAATACGAAGTGGAGGCAGAGGAAGCGCTGGAAGCTGTGGATGCATTTGCAGATTGTCCGGAGCCACCCAGCTGTTCGAAGGAACGTTGTAGATTTCTGGCAAAGTCGCTCAGATCGCCCAGGCCGGCCGCTGGAGCTGGCTGCGAAGTCTGCTCTCTGGAGCCGGGTAACAGTGCATCCAGAATGCGTTCTTCTGCATTCTTTTTCGCCTGCTCTTCCACATGTACCTGAAACTCTTTTTTGACCAGGTTGACGGCAGTGGAAACCAGATCGCGAATCATCGACTCTACGTCACGACCGACGTAACCCACTTCGGTGTACTTCGTGGCCTCTACTTTGACAAAGGGCGCTCCACTGAGCCGCGCCAGGCGTCGGGCAATTTCGGTTTTTCCGCAACCGGTGGGCCCAATCATTACGATATTTTTGGGATGGATTTCTTCCTGCAGAAAATCGTCTTCGATCTTCTGTCTTCGCACACGGTTGCGAATGGCAATGGCAACGGCCTTTTTCGCATCGGTTTGTCCGACAATGTATTTATCCAGCTCGCCGACAATTTGTCGCGGAGTCATGGTTTCTACGCTAATTCGATCTTCGGGTTGCATAAATTCGGATGTTCCTTCAGGACTCTTCCAGCACTTCTATGCTGATGTTGTCGTTTGTAAAGACACAGATGTCTGCGGCAAGATGCATGGCTCGATCAACGATGTCTCTGGCCGACAGATCTGTGTTTTGCAGCAAAGCTCTTGCGGCCGCCAGCGCATAGTTACCGCCGGAGCCAATGGCAAGAATACCATCGTCGGAGCTGATTACATCGCCGGTGCCGGAAATTAAAAACGATTCGGTGGGATCGGCCACAATCAGTAGGGCTTCCAGCCTTCGAAGCATGCGGTCCGTGCGCCACTCGCGCGCCAGTTCCACTGCTGCACGGCTAAGCTGACTTCTGTACTGCTCCACTTTCTTTTCGAAAAGCTCAAATAAAGTAAAGGCATCGGCAGCCGATCCGGCAAACCCCGCCACGATATTCTTTCCTTCCAGTCGGCGGATCTTTCGGGCGCCACCTTTCATGACTGTGTTGCCCATGCTTACCTGGCCGTCGCCGCCAATGGCAGTTTGACCATTTTTTCGTACACATAGAATGGTAGTAGAACGTATGCGAGCCATCGCGGCCAGATTTGGCCTTTGAGCGGGCACGTAAAACCGTTTTTGGACACAAAAAAGGGGCCCGCAGGCCCCCAACGGGAGAAGTGTTCAGTCAGAATCTCGAGGATTACTATAGATCAATCTGCCATTCATTTCGCTTGTTTCGGCGATCATAGTAGGCAGCGATCATCATATCCATGGAATACAAGGCTGTGCGCAGGTTGGCAAATACCAGCCGGAACGCATTTAGCTGCACTTCGGGCGATGTGCTTTCCAGAGTTTCCACAGGAGGATTGTAATGTTGCTTTCTAGTGACAAGTTCCATGGTCTGCACATAGGGAGTGTACATTCGCAGAACTTTGCGAGTCCAGAGGCTGGTATTGTAAACGCCGCGCTCCATGGAATCCAGAACCAGACATTCCAGCTTTCCGTCATCGCTGTAGTGCATGGCCAGCACCTTTTTGGAGTTTACAAAAATGCCATTTCGCCACGCGCCAGGGTTGTCCTCCAGGACGATTTCCTGGTAGTTATGCAGGCTGGAAAATCGATCCAATCGAATCAATTCTTTGTGCTTCGCCTCGATGTCAGACACAGCGGTGGCCACGTTTTCGATTTCCAGACGAAGGAGTCGTATTACTTCATTTCTGTACTGGGTTTCTTGAGGGTTGTTTCCCCAGGATACCTCTTTTAGAATTAATCCTTCGGTCTTTTCCGCGTTATTGAGTTCCGTTTGCTTGGCCCGATTTGGACACTGGCGCATAGGATCGACTTTGTTTTCCGTTTCGTCGGTTTTGTTGGTGGTAGGATTTTCCCCGAACACAGGGAACAGGATTGCGAGGCCAGTTAGTAATCCCACCAGCAATGAGTAAAGGATGGTCCGTTTCATTCGTTTTCTCCCATTTGTAGGGTCGGCCTCTAGTTTTCGATAATCAACTGTGGCCCGGAAAATATCCACAAAAAAAGCTCAAAAAGTTGGTAGTTTTTGCCGACAAAGGCCGTCTCATGCCCCGCCAAAAAAGCAGGATTATGTAGCGTTGTAAGATGGCCGCGATGGGCTCAGGTAGCGGGTCCCGGATTGCATGAGCGAACGATGGCCTCATAGAATCCGGCGGAGATTGTATTGTTGGTCGTAGAGGGACAGGGTGTGCTCACCAAAATTAGAAAGCAAAAATCCACACTGTTCTTATAATAATGGGTACGATTCAGGGTTTTCTGCAATACCCCGTTCAGGGTATAGATAGCGGCCGTTTCCATAAGTGGACAGCTGGAGGAATGCGTAACAATTCCAAGCTGTAGTTCTTCAATGGCATCGCTGCGCGAAACAACAGTCTCGCCTTCAAAAAAGGTCAGCTGATCGGCGCTCATCCAGCCACAACTGGTGATCGCAAATGCCAGCAGGCTGCACAGAATTGGTGTAACCGATCGGCCCATGAATCTTTGGTGGTCACATTGCGACCGGGAGCCTGCAAGTCATGCAAAACAATGCAAATCCGATTGGATTGACTGGAAAAACGAATCCAAAGCAACGTCCTACCATGGATTGGACGCCTGCCAGATTGCGCCGGGAATGGTACTCTTTCTTTGAAGCAAAAAAACATTTGAAGCTACCCTCTGCGAGCCTGCTGCCCGCCGGGGACCCTACCCTGCTATTCACTTCGGCGGGAATGGTTCCGTTCAAACCGTACTTTGAGGGTTCGGAAGAGCCACCGTCCGGTCGTGTGGTCACCATCCAGAAATGCCTGCGCACCACGGATCTAGAAAGTGTAGGAAAAACGGCGCGTCACCTGACCTTCTTTGAGATGCTGGGAAACTTCAGCTTTGGAGACTACTTTAAAGAAGAAGCCGTGGAAATGGCCTACGAATTCTCCACCCAAGTGCTTCAGCTCGACCCGGAAAAGATCCATATAACCATCTATACCGATGACGATGAAACGAAAGAACTCTGGTTGAAGATCGGAATTCCGGAGAATCGAATCACCCGGCTGGGAAAAGAGGACAACTGGTGGGGCCCCGCCGGCGATTCCGGCCCATGCGGCCCCTGCACCGAGCTATACCTGGACCGCGGCCCGTCCTGGTGCGCGGCCGAAGGCGGTTGCGGCAATCCAAATACCTGCGCACCCGGCAATGACTGCGATCGATACATGGAATACTGGAACCTGGTATTCAATCAGTACAATCAGGACCGCGAAGGCAATCTAAGCCCGCTTCGACAGAAAGGCATTGATACCGGAGCCGGTCTCGAACGAATCGTTGCACTTCTTAACGGCACCGATAGCGTCTACGAAACTTCAGAACTAATTCAAATCCGCGAAAAAACAATGGAGACGATTGCCGAGTTGGGCCTGGAAGCGCCGGCCCCATCCAGCTATGCAATTCTCTCTGCTTATCGAGTAATCGCCGACCATGCACGATCGGCTACCTTTGCCATCGGCGATGGAATTCTGCCAGACAATCATGGTAGAGGTTATGTGATTCGACGAATGATTCGCCGCGCTGCCCTCTTTGCCCGCGAACTGGGAGTGAATAGCCCGCTACTGCATCGTCTTATTCCTACCATCGTTTCCATTTATAAGGAATTCTATCCCGAACTGGAAGCCGCCGCAGACAAAGTCCAACGGATCATGGAAGAAGAAGAAAAACGATTCCTCCGAACTCTGGACACGGGCGTAAAGATCTGGGAACAGTACCTGGCCGAGCACCGCGAAAAGGGAGCTCGCATATTCTCAGGATGGCATGCATTCCGTTTATACGATACCTATGGCTTCCCTCTGGAGATGACCACCGAGCTTGCCGAAAAAGCAGGGCTAACCATTGACCTGGAAGAATTTGAAAGGGAAATGGA
>JAGRNC010000198.1:0-4890 GCA_020440935.1 Leptospiraceae bacterium
CGCCAAGTAGTAGAAGGAATAGCAGAAGCCCGATCCAGCCGTAGTATCCACGGGTCGATGCCATGCCACGGGTTGTGGCCGATGCGCCGGGGGCGTAGCCTATGGCATGCGCCGCTTTTCGATTCTTCACTCCTCGATACAGCGCGAAAGCGCACAGAATGCCGAGCGAAAGCCCACAGGCCAGCAGTCCCGAGCGCGATCCGTTCATCCACAGGATAATCAGACCGATTACGATTAAGGCGGACCATACCAGCCATTCGCGGCGCTTCCACCTCGAAGTAGAATCCAGCGCCGATTCCGATCCATCGACTCCATCCGCACCGCCCAGAATTCTGGATAATGAGCGTGGCAATGCACCTAACGTGCGGCCGGCAAGAATGAGAAGCCCAAAGTTTAGCAACCCGGCATAGCTGAGTCGCGTATTCATGAATCCGATGGGACGGTAAAGGGTCAGTCCGCCAATCGTGGCGAACGGAAACTGGGGGCGATTGCGCGCGCTAAATTCATGGCCGTACCCGGTGAATAGCTTGGATAGCCGCACTTCCGAAAACACCGATAGGAATCCAGCAACGACCAGAAGGGTTGCAAATACCAGGAGGGCCATTGTTGCATAGTGCGACAGCCGGTGGCTCTCTATGTAGCTTTGCCGAGCCAGCGAGACCATAAGCCAGGCAAAGAGCAGTAGAAATAGATCGGTCCATTCACTGTGCCACGGAGATGGGTCAAATAGGGAATTGCCCTGCCAGTAGAATTGAAGACTGCGAATCCCATAGACCAGAAGTAACCAGCAGAAAAGCAATGCTCCCATAAGAAACGGAAGCGCATAGGAGCGATGGCCGGAATCCGGGGATTGCAAGTGCCAGGCTCTCGCTACACCGGAATCGGACGTTCTTCCGCCCCGGAAATATAACCAGCCGCCCCAGACAATGGAGATGGCCATCAACGTCTGACTTCCGCTAACGGAAAGCGGAATGATTGCAAAAGCTGCAAGCGTAACGATCCAGTAGAATCGCATCAGGGTAGCTCAAAGGTAATGGTCGTATTCAGTATGAATTTCGTGGCGACGCCATTCTTCTTATAAGGAGGCGTTGCCAGACGAGCGCGCGTAAGCAGGATCTGCCTGGCTTTGATGATAAACTCATTCTTAAAATCTTCGCCCACAGGATTCTGAAAACGGACATTTCTAATCCGAACATCCTGGATTTGCCCGGACGGCAGAATGAGCAAAGATACGGCCACGGTAACGCTACCGGCACCGGCCCGCGCTGCATCGGCGGGATAATCGTTGGAGGAAACATTGACTGCAATGCGACCTACATAACGGGAAGAAAAGTCTGTGGCTGGATTTGCGGCATTGGTCCAGTTAATTGGCTCTTTGTCCGATTTTTTCTGCGTCTCAACGATTTCATCGGACAGATCTCGGCTACTGGAAACATCTTCCTTCGTTGGCTCCTGGAATTCAACAAAGCTCATGGTGGGCTGTAGCTGTAGGTCGGTAAGGCTCTCTTCGGGCTGCGGAAGTACCCAGAGCACCAATTGATAGAATACAAGGCCCAGCGCTTGAACTACGGCTCCGGCGCCCAGCCATTGCGACATGCTCCACTGGCCGGTAGCCGCCGCAATGCGATCCCATATTTGCGGCTTACTCAGAGTCCTCTCCCGGCCGAGTAGTAATCACTAAATTCTGAATACCTGCATCCTTGAGCTGCTGAATCACCAGATCCATGGTCCGATAGGGCAGGTCTTTGGAAATGCTCAAGTAGACGCGGACCGGCCCCGGCGCCTCGGTGGCCTTTTGCTGAATCAGGGAAGGAAGACTTCGAATGGATACAGTCTGGTTGTAAAAGTAAGCCTGTTCCTGGTTGCCCAGATTTTTATCTATGTAAATAATGAGAGGGAAGGGGCTTGCCTGCGCTTCGCTGGTGGCATCGGGAACGTCTACATCCCGGGGCTTCTGGTCCGTAACCATAGTCGTGGCCATGTAGAAAACAAGAAGCAAAAAGGCAATGTCGCCCGTGGCTGCCAGAGGAATGGTATCGCCTTTTCTCCTTTTACGAAGATTCATTGCTTCCCCTTTTGCATGGCCAGTGATACACGTTGAATGCGCAATTCCTGGAGCATTCGAATCAGCCGAGGTACGCTACCAGTAGGGGTTTCCGGCGCAGGGCGGATTACCACTACCAGTTCCTTGTTCTTCTTAAAACTATCGGCTGTCTTTTCGCGCAGACTGGCAAGATCGATTTTGCTTCCATCGTATATGTAAGAACCGGCGTCATCGATTTGCACCTTAAAGAGATTCTTTTCCTCAATCTCCATGGGGGGCGCATTCTTCTTTGGCAGCGGAATATTTACACCGCGAAGCTCTAGAAGCGCGCTTGCAGCCAGAAAGAAGACGATCAGCAAAAAGGCAATGTCAGCCGTGCTGGACAGAGGGATCTCGTCTGCCTCCCGCGATTTACGACGGATTCGCATTTACTTCTCATCTTCCAGAGCGTTCAGTACCGCGGCGGTGCAACGCTCCAGCTCGATTGTCACAGAATCAATGTTGTAAATGAATAGGTTATAGATCAAGTACGTGGGCATTGCGATAAAGAGGCCCGCCGCTGTGGTGATCAGCGCTTCCTC
Source organism: Leptospiraceae bacterium (assembly GCA_020440935.1). Taxonomy (GTDB): domain Bacteria; phylum Spirochaetota; class Leptospiria; order Leptospirales; family Leptonemataceae; genus UBA3465. The sequence goes on from JAGRNC010000198.1 coordinate 2,626, forward strand.
CACGCCCACAGCCAGGTCACGCGCTGTGGGTGCGGCCTTTTCCACAAATTGTAAAAAGCTCGCTCGCATTCCCACCACGGTTCCAAAGAATCCGAGCAACGGAGCCAGGTTTCCCAGATTGGACAGTAGATTCAATCCCCGTTCCAGCTTACCAGTTTCCACAGTAGCCGACGTCTCGATTGCCTTTTCCACTTCCTGACGACCGTGGGCTTTTCGTCGCAGGCCTTCTCTTAGAATCTTGCTCAAAAACAAATCATCGCTTTCGATTTCCTTTTCCAGCCCGGCAATGCCGCCGGAATCCAGAGCCCCTCGAATGCGTTCGTAATACCCTTTCGTTTGCAGCTTATTTCTTCTAAAGAAGAAGAACCGTTCCAGAGCAAAGCCAGCGATAATAGTCGAGATCAAACCGAGGCCGATCATTGTATAACCGCCCTTAATCAGAAGATCAAATACGGAATCAGACTCCGGAGTTTTCTCCTCGGCCTGGTCGCCGGGCGGTGGTTGCTGTGTAGTTTCTTCTTTGGCGGGCGTTGGCGCAGGTTCCTCTGATTGCAGAGTCATGGCCATGGGCCCCAGAATCATTATAGAAAGGAAAAGAACACTGATTTTCTTTTGGCAGCTTGAATACATTCGGCTCTCCAGGATTGTAACGACCAGTCACAACTCCATTGCAGGGGAGGAATATCAAACAATTTTGTATTGCCCCGTCCGGAGCATTTTGCCTTGCTTTAGGTAATGGTGGTCAACGGGAAAGAACATGCTTTGACGGAAGAAGCTTCTTCTATCAGCAAGCTCATCGCCTCGCTGGGATTGGATCCGCGCACTGTGGCCGTGGAATTAAATGGAGCGATTGCGCCCCGAATCAAATGGGACGATACCATTGTAGCCTCAGACGATCGACTGGAAATCATTCGATTCGTTGGAGGCGGCTGATGGAGGCGCATCTTCTATTTCCGGCGGGCATATATCCGATCCTGGACGTGGATGCCTGTAATGCACGAAATGTGCATCCTGCCCGATTGGTAAAGCTCTGGAAGTCCCTGGGATGGGGGCCCTACCAGCTACGCGCCAAACAGTTCCATGCAGGCGAGTATATTGAATTAGCTGAAAAGCTCCAGGAAGCCTGGTCGGCCGCGCCTTCCGGCAAGGAGGCCAATCGCTGGATGGACCGCCCCTGCATTATTGCTAACGATTTCATCGATGCGGCCTGGCATCGATCGGACCTGTTTTGCGGCGTTCATTGCGGCCAGAGCGATGCGCGCAAGATGGGAAACCGCGAAAAGGAGCAGATCCATCAAATTCGCGAAGTAGGCGGCATTTGTGGGTTTTCCACGCATTCGGAAGAAGAATTTAGGATTGCGATTTCTGATTCGCGCTGGTCCTACGTTGCCCTGGGCCCGGTTTTTTCCACGAATTCGAAAACTCATTCGTCGGATCAGAGTGATGCCCTGGGAATCGAAGCGACCGGCCGTATTCTGGAGAAAAACTGGCGCGAAGCAAGCGATCTGGCGGCTGTGGTGATAGGCGGTTTGGATCTCGATCGATACCAGGAATGCAGAAGGTCGTGGAATGTCCGTCCCATCCCGGCCATGATCGCCGCAGTAATCGACGAGTCTTCCTGTCGCAGGTTGGCCGACGGACCCCTCCAGGGGGTGGCCTGAGTCATAAGATTTTGAATGGTCCGGGCAAAATTTGCTGTCCGGCTCAGTGGAATTGTAGCTAATGGAGACATAATCGGTCTGGAAACGGAAGTCGGACCAGGAGTGCAGTGAAATGAAAGGAGCAACCGTAAAGCCCTACTCATCGGCCCGGGAGGATCGCGATTACCTCCTGGAATATAAGAGTATTGACCTCGCTTCCCTGGAGCGGGTGGACTTACTAGATGTTCCCGTAGATAACGTAAACCGCGATGAAGCGGTGGCGCGCATCATGGACATGGTGGAGCGCAAAGAAGGTCCGCATTTTGTATTCTTTGCCGATCCCGTGAAACTAATGCAAGTACGGCCGGGAAAGAAACTATCCTTCATCGCGCGCGACAGCGACTTAATTCTGGCCGATGGCGCCGGACTGCCCTGGGCGGCGCGAAAACTCGGTACCCCGCTGAAAGAGCGAATTCCGTTGATCGCATTTCTCATGGATGTGATCCGGCTGAGCGTAAAGCGCGAATTTACAATCTATTTGCTCGGTTCGCGTATGGAGTTCCTGGAAAAGGTATTTCTAAATCTTACGCGTAGCTTTCCGGGCGTGCGGATAATTGGTCGTCAA
>JAGRNC010000198.1:4903-5400 GCA_020440935.1 Leptospiraceae bacterium
GCGAGCGAATCAAGGAATCCCTGCGAAAGTCATCGCCCGATATTATTTTTCTTGGTATGGGATTTCCAGTGCAGGAACTCTGGTCCAGAGAAAACATTCAAAGTCTATCCCGTGCAGTGGTCATTGGAGTGGACGGAGCCTTTGACATTCTTTCTGGCATGGAGCGAAAAGCTCCTGATTATTTCCAGGTACGCGGACTGACCTGGTTCTGGCGAACTCTGATTCGACCTATGAACTTGATTCGTTGGTTCGCAATGATGGGATTCTATATTCGCACATTCTTCCGCGGGATCAAAGTAAATCGCAAGCGTAGAAAAGCGCAAAAGCAGGCGGCGGCCGAAATGTCGGCTACTTCCGATTCCTGAAAGCCAATCCAGGTCCCATCTTTCGACGGGGCCTGCTTATATCTGCTTATTTTTTCGGGGCGCCCGCGATGCGAATCCGTCCGCCCTCGATTCTTTCCGATTTTATTCGCTACTGGCCGATTTCTCTAGAAG
>JAGRNC010000019.1 GCA_020440935.1 Leptospiraceae bacterium
CAGGAAGCCGAAGAAGGGCTGATGTACTACATATAGAAAAAGCCGACCCTGCGGCCGGCTTTGCTCTAGAGAATCGAAGACGCCCTGAGAACGCCTCGTATTAAAGGCTCTTACCCTTCTGATCCGCCCTCGCCTTCTTCCTTATCCTTGCGAAATCGACTAAACCATTTTTTCTCTCGCTGCGGTACCCCGGATTTTTTTCCGGAATCTTTCGCCGGAGCATTTCCAGGAACGGTCGCTGTTGCCTGACGAGATCGGCGTTCGCGTTTGGGCTGTTCCTTGCGCTCTACAAGCTCGATGATGCTCATCTGCGCGCTATCTGATGCGCGTTCCGGCAAATGAATAATACGCGTGTATCCGCCCGGACGCTCCTTGAAACGCGCGGCAATGTCTTCAAACAGCTTCTTAGCAATATCGCGATCGCGTACAATTTTCAGTACTTCACGCTTATTGTGCAACTTCGCATGTTCGGACGTCGCCGGATCCAGGTTCTTCCGCGCACGGGTAATCAGCTTTTCTGTGTATGGACGCAGAGCTTTGGCCCGGGCACGAGTGGTAATGATCCGCTCATGATCGAACAGGCTGGTCACCATGTTGCGCATCATTGCATGACGATGCGAGGTAACTCGGTTTAACTGCTTTACGCTATTTCTCTTTCTCATAATGTCACTTCTCTAATCTTTTGCGCCTGAAATCAGTCTCTAGTCGCAAAGAAGTCTCGCATTCCAAATTCGAGATTCATCTCGGCCAGTTTCTGGCGAACTTCTTCAACGCACTGGCTGGAGAAGTGTCGACTTTTCTGAAACTCTTCTTCGGTGCGACGAACTACGTCGGCCACGTACTCGATTTCCAGGCTTTTTAGCATGCTGAGGGTTCTAACAGAGACTTCCAGTTCCTCGATATGCTTCTCCAGATTCTGGCGAAGCGTCTCTTCCAATTCATCCGGTTCGTCGTCCTCTTCCTCGGGCTCTTCGTCAAAATTGATAAAGACTGTAAGATGCTCTTTTAAGATCTTCGCTGCCTGGGCAAGTGCATCCTCGGGAGCAATGGATCCGTCGGTCCAGACTTCAAGGATCATCTTTTCGTAGTCTGTTCGCTGCCCTACGCGCGTTTCTGTAATCTGAAAATTGACGCGCTTAACCGGTGAAAACAATGCATCCACGGGGATTGTGCCGATCTCATCGATATTCTTTTTTAGAATTTCAGAAGGAAGATAACCCCGGCCGCGTTCAAACTGAATGTCCATCACCAGATTGGCGTCTTCGTTGAGTGTGGCAATGTGCAGATCAGGATTCAGGATCTGAATGGAGGAATCCACGGCCAGATCCGAAGCGCGTAACACTCCTGCCCCTCGTTTTTCGATATGAATCACTCGAGGCTCATCGCGGTTTTCCGCTTCGTAAGTGGCACGAACCTGCTTCAGGTTAAGAATAATTCGAGTTACGTCTTCCACAACCCCTTCGATCGTGGAAAACTCATGCGGAACTCCCTCAATGCGTACAGCTGTAATAGCTGTACCTTCGATGGAAGACATCAAAGTACGGCGCAGCGAATTCGCAATAGTAGTTCCAAAGCCACGCTCAAATGGCTCGGCAACGAAGCGGCCGTATCCTGGCTGCTCCGCATCGGTTGTGAATTCAATCTGTCGAGGTCGTTTAAAACCGCGTAGAAGGTGTTTGGGACTCAAAGTCGATCTCCTGTATAAAGATTGGAGGGATTATACCCTTCGCTTCTTCTTGGGCCTGCATCCGTTATGGGGCAGCGGGGTCACATCTCGAATCGCGCTTACGTGGTAACCCTCATTGGCAAGCGCACGAATGGCCGATTCGCGCCCGATTCCTGGGCCTTTAACCAGCACTTCCACTTCTCGCAAGCCGTATTCCCGAGCTTTCTCCGCCGCATTGCGCGCAGCCATCTGAGCCGCATAGGGGGTGGATTTTCGGGAGCCGCGAAAGTTTAAGTGTCCGGACGATGACCAGGCCAGCGTATTCCCTTGCAGGTCCGTGATAGTGATAATGGTATTGTTGAACGTTGCGTTAATATATACGCGGCCTCTTGCGACGCTCTTTTTTTCCTTCTTTCGATTACTCTTGGCCATGTTCTTCCCTGTGGGGGCTTATCCCCGAATTATTGCTTACTTAGTTGGCTTCTTCTTGTTTGCTACAGTCTTACGGCGTCCCTTTCGAGTACGCGAATTGGTGCGAGTACGCTGACCGCGGGCCGGCAGACCCATACGATGGCGAAGACCGCGATAGCATCCAATATCCATCAGGCGCTTTACATTCAGGTTCACTTCTGTGCGAAGATCACCTTCCACACGGTGCTCCTGTGAAATAATGTTCCGAATAGCAGCCACTTGCTGCTCATCCAGATCCCGAACGCGAATCGACTCGTCCACCCCTGCTTTGCTCAGGATTCGACGACTTAGCGAGGGACCGATTCCGAAAATATATGTTAGCCCCACAACTACGCGTTTATCTCGAGGTAGGTCTACGCCTGATATCCTTGCCATAATTGCTTACCTATAACTCCAATTAACCCTGTCTTTGTTTGTGCCGCGGATTGCTGCAGATTACACGTACAATCCCGCGCCGCTTGATGACGCGGCATTCGCTGCACATTTTCTTTACGGAAACTCGAATCTTCATTGTTACTTTTTCCTGTATGTAATGCGACCTCTGGTCAAATCGTACGGCGATAATTCTACAGTTACTTTATCTCCGGGCAAAATACGAATATAGTGCATGCGCATTTTTCCAGAAATATGCGCCAATACCTGGTGGCCATTGTCCAGCTCCACGCGAAACATCGCGTTGGGAAGCGGCTCGATCACCTTTCCCTCTACTTCTATTGCACCTTCTTTGGCCACTCTATATACTCCGATCCAGATGCCATATTCTGGAAGGCCCCCTCTGCCGTCAGTCATAATCCTGGGCAAGGAGTCTTCCAAGTAAGGGGTTATCTCAAATCCCCAAGGCTTCTTTGATCCGCCCGGTAATCTCCTCAAGAGATCCCAGACCGTTCACTTCTTTTAAAATTCCCTCTTTCCGGTAGTAATCCACCAGAGGCAGAGTCTGCTCCTCATAGGTTTGCAGCCTGCTTTTGATCACTGGTTCCGTGTCATCCGGACGATTTTCTTTTCGAGCTCGCTCCAGAAGTCGCTGAACCAATTCATCCTGCGGAACGGCAAGATTCAGGGCAACATCCAGGGGCTTACCCAGTTCACCGGTCATCTTCTTGAGTGCATCGGCCTGCTCAAGGGTCCTGGGAAATCCATCCAGCAGATAGCCCTTCTCACAATCCGGCTCTTGAATCCGTTCCTTTACAATTCCAATAACCACTGAATCGGGCACCAGAGCGCCCGATTCTACAAAGGACTTAGCTTCTCGTCCGAGCTCGGTGCCCTTGTCCATTGCATTGCGCAGAATCTCACCTGTGGAGATTTGCGGAATTCCAAGCCCGGAACAGATAATCTTGGCCTGGGTGCCTTTTCCGGCCCCCGGCGGTCCCATGAAAACTATGCGCATTATTTCAGCCTCCCTCGGATTTTACCTTTCTTCATGAAGCCTTGATAATTACGCATTTTCAGCTGTGCTTCAATCTGCTTCAGGGTGTCCAGAGCCACCCCTACGATAATCAGGAGGGAGGTGCCGCCAAATGTATAAGCAAGGCCCTGAATGTTCTGGTTGGCTTTCAAATCCATCGCATTGATGATGAAATAAGGAGCCAGCGCCAGGCCTGCGAGGAAGATTGCTCCAGGCAGGATAATTCGATTCAGGGTATTTTCTATATATTCGCGAGTATGAGTTCCGGGACGAATGCCGGGAATGAAACCGCCATACTTCTTCAGGTTCTCTGCCAATTCTTGCGGATTGATGTAGATGGCCGTGTAGAAATATGCGAAAAATACAATCAATAGCGTGTAAATCAGGTAATAGGGAATCTGCTTGTAGAACTGCGGTGCAAATGGATTCAGCCATTGCTGCATAACAATCCATACGCTACTCGGCGAGCTCTCACCCAGCATTCCAAATACAGTCTGCGGAAACAACAGCAGAGAAGAGGCAAAGATGATGGGCATTACATTGGCCGAATTCAGCTTAAACTGAATACTCTGGCTCTGTGCCTGTACCATCCGGCGGCCCTGCATCTTCTTTCCGTACTGCAATGGGACCTTCCGCACCCCCTGCGATAATATCACAGTGAGGGCGATGAGGATGATAAACAACATCATCAGGATAATGATATCGAAGATCTGGATAGACGAGTCCCGGAACATCTGAAATAGCATTCCCGGTAACTGGGCAATAATGCCGGCAAAGATAATAAGAGAGGCTCCGTTTCCAATGCCTCGCTCCGTAATCTGCTCTCCCATCCACATTAGTAGAATAGTACCTGTGGTGATCGCTACCACACCTACCACAAAGAACCAGTTGTGATTCATGGACTCCGAAACCAGAGGTTGTCCTAATCGGTTCTTTTCGTTAACGGCCCACATCAGAATGAATACTGCCTGAATGGCGCAAAGCACCACAGTACCGTAGCGGGTGTATCGATTGATGGTCTTTCGGCCTTCTTCGCCTTCGCGCTGCAATCTTGCAAGAGCAGGAATCACAACTGTCAGAAGGCTCATTATAATGGAGGCCGAGATGTAGGGCATAATGCCCAGAGAGAAAATCGACAGTTTAAACAGCGCACCGCCGGAGAATACGTTTACAACGTCCAGAAAGGATTGTCCGGGTGGGCGAGCTTGCGCCACCGCCACAGAGTTAACCCCTGGAATGGTGATAAACGAGCCCATACGAAAAATGATCAGTAAACCCACGGTAAACAGGATCTTCTTTCGTAGGTCCGGAATTCGGAAAATTGTAATCAGTGCACCCATAAAGAAATGCTATCCCTGACGATTAAGCGTTCGCCTTATTCTTTCGCAGAGATCGACGGTCCGCGGCAGTTCGAATTTCTACCGAACCTCCCGCAGCTTCGATCTTTTGTTTGGCAGATGCAGACACTGCATCCACTTTGAGTTTCAGGCTGGATTTGATATCCCCGGTTCCCAGGATTTTGATCAGTTGAGCGCCATCCGAAACCAGGCCCTTCTTCTGGAGCTCGGCCCCGCCAATGTCGCCAGACAATCCCGATTTATCCAGAACCCAGAGATTGATGGTTTGATAGCTTTTGGGATCCGGGCTATTGAAACCGCGCTTCGGCAACCGTCGATGCAATGGCATCTGACCACCTTCGAAACCGGCTGTCATGGAATAGCCCGAACGGGACTTCTGTCCCTTCTGACCACGACCAGCGGTCTTGCCTTTACCCGTTCCTTTTCCTCGACCCAGGCGCATTTTTGGCTGGCGACCGGAATCGGCTGCAGGTAGCTCAACAATTTCTGTGGCTCGGCTTACTTTCTTCTTTTTCTTTTCAGGAAGCAAGGAAGCGTATGTAATTCTTTCTTCAGCCATTGTAATCCTCGATTTTAAGCATGTAACCCACCTGGTGAATCATTCCATTCACGGCGGGGTTCAGCGTATGGATTCGAACGGCGCCGGTTTTCCGCAGTCCCAGAGCCCTTAGAGTAGCTCGGTGCTCGGGTTTCCGACCAATAGCGCTCTTCACCAGAGTAACTTTTACTTTTTTATCGCTCATAATAACCAAACCTATTCAGGTCAATTCATGGACTGATCGTCCATACTTCCGAAGAGCTGATCCAGGCTAACATTCCGCTTGTGCGCAGAAACGATGGGCGTCTCCAGCTGAACCAGAGCATCGAGAGTGGCGCGAACTACGTTGATTGCATTCTTGGATCCATGCACCTTGGAAAGCACATCGTGCACTCCCGCCTGTTCCAACACCGAACGCACGGCCTCACCCGCGATAATACCAGTTCCCGCAGTGGCCGGTCGGAGCAGCACTCGAGTACTTTTGAAAGCACCCACTACTTCGTGGGGGATGGTCTTCTTACGCGTCAGTCGCACATCGACCAGGTGGTGCCGAGCCGCTTCGATGGCTTTTCGAATCGCATCAGGCACTTCGTTGGCCTTGCCGAGCCCGATTCCTACAGAACCAGATTGGTCGCCCACCACGGCCAGAGCGTTAAAGGAGAACCGACGGCCCCCTTTAACTACCTTGGAAACACGATTGATCTTTACGACCTTCTCGACGTACTCTTTGACTTGTTGCTCTTCTACCATAATTAAAACTCCAGACCGCCTTCCCGAGCCGCCTCGGCGAATTGGGCCATACGGCCATGATACAGTCGCCCTCTTCGATCAAAGACAACACTGCTAACGCCTTTCTCTTTTGCGCGACCGGCCAGAACCTCACCCAGCTTTTTCGCTGCTTCGATGTTCTTTTTCGGACCGCTAAAGTTCTTCTCCAGCGTCGAAGCCGTGCAAAGTACTTTGCCGTTCTCATCGTCGATGATTTGAGCAAACAGATACTTATTGGTGCGATTCAGCACCAGACGGGGTCGACGCTTACGCGATCGAATGGCTTTGCGAATGGTCTGGATCCGCTTGCTCAAACGATGTCTTTTTTCTTCCAGGCGATTCATATACTTCCTACTACTGCTCTAGTTCCTATCCAGGCTTACTTTTTGCCCGCTTTACCGGCTTTACCTGCTTTGCGGCGAATCTGTTCGCCTGCGTATCGAACTCCTTTCCCTTTGTAAGGTTCCGGAGGTCGGAAAGATCGGATTTCTGATGCAACCTGACCCAGTTTCTGACGGTCAATCCCTGTAAGTTGCACCCTGGTTTGATCCGTTACCTGCGCTTCTATTCCGGCAGGCAGAGGATATTTAATCTCGTGCGAGTATCCCAGAGAAAGTACAAGTTCCTTTCCTTTTAGCTGCGCGCGATATCCCACGCCAACCAACTCCAGGTTTCTAGTCCAGCCGTCGCTTACGCCCGTGACACAGTTTTGCAGAAGCGCTCGAGCCAGTCCGTGGCGCTCTCGCTGCTTCTTGGACTCGTCGGAGCGAGTAAGCGTAGCTACTCCGCTATCCACGGCCAGAGAAATACCCTCGGGCAATGGAGATTCCAGATTCCCTTTGGGTCCCTTTATGTTCACGGTTGAACCCTGCACGTTCAGCTCAACACCGGACGGCAATTTAATGGGCGCTTTTCCTACTCTTGACATGATTTCGTCTCCCTTCTGCGATTACCAGACTCGCAGCAGGACTTCTCCACCTACGTTCATCTTTTTGGCCTTGCGTCCGGTCATTACTCCGTGGGAGGTAGACAGGATTGCAATACCCATGTTGTTCCGAACAGGTCGCATTTCCTGGCTTTTGCTATAGATGCGTCGGCCCGGTTTGCTTACTCGCTCGATCTCTTTGATAACCGGCGATTTGTCCGCGTACTTCAGTTCTACTTCTATGGTGCTTTTGTTGTTCTCTTTCTTAACTTCGTAAGCAGAGATAAAGCCTTCATTTTTCAGTATAGAAACAATGCTCTCTTTTAGATTGGAGCCTGCAAAACTGACTTTTGTATGCCCTGCCCTGGATGCATTTCGAATCCGGGTCAACATATCCGCTATTGGATCACTCAAACTCATTGCAGTATTACTCCTTCCTTACCAGGATGATTTCGTTACTCCAGGTATTTGGCCCATGCTGGCCAGTTTACGAAAACAAATCCTACACATTCGGAATCGACGCAGAAATCCGCGGGGTCTTCCGCAAATCGGGCATCGGTTGTGTTCCCGTACTTTGAAGCGTGGCTTACGCTTCATTTTTTCCATCATTGCCTTTCGAGCCATTCTTTACTCCTGCTGCTCCTGCTCAGCTCTTTCGGAACGGAAAACCCAGCGCGGTTAAGAGCTCTCGGCCTTCTTCGTCTGTCGTTGCTGTGGTTGCTACCGTTACGTTCAGTCCATGGTAAGAATCTACCTGGTCCACGTTGATCTCGGGAAAGATAATCTGTTCCCGGATCGAAAAGTTATAATTTCCTCGGCCATCAAAGCCGTTAGGGTTCAGTCCGCGAAAGTCCCGTACCCGGGGGATCGCAATGTTAATCAGTCGGAATAGAAATTCGTACATTCTCTGACCGCGCAGAGTAACCCGGCAACCGATCGCCATGCCCTCGCGAAGCTTAAATCCAGCGATGGATTTCTTGGCTTTGGTCCGCACCGCGCGCTGTCCTGTAATCAGGCCCAGCTCTTCGACTGCGGCCTCCAGCGCCTTGGGGTTGGTAGCCGCATCGCCGATGCCAACATTGAGCGAAATCTTTTCCAATCCCGGAACTTGCATTACGCTCTTGTACTGGAATTTCTCCCGCAGAGCGCCCACAATCTCGGACTTGTATTTTTCCTGCAGTTGATTCATCTAAAAATTCCTTAAACGGTTTTCCCTTCTGGCCGGGTCACCCGCACCATTTTCCCGTCTTCTTGCTTTCTGCCCAATCGGACGCCTTTCTTCTTCTTTGAGTCGTAGAACAGTACGTTCGATAGATCCATGGGCGCTTCGACTTCGATCACGCCGCCCTGAGGATTCTCCTGAGTGGGTCTCATGAACTTTTTGATTTTGTTCACTCCCTCTACATACACTCGGTCGTTCTTTCGATCGATATGGAGGATCTTTCCTCGCTTTCCTTTTTCCTTGCCTGCGATTACCACCACTTCATCGCCGATCTTTAGAACCAGATTACGATGGCGGTGCTTTTCTTCGGCCTGTATTCTTGCAGCAAAACGATTCATTACAGCACCTCCGGCGCCAGAGAAACAATCTTCATGAATTTTCGATCCCGCAGCTCTCGAGCTACAGGTCCAAAAATCCGCGTTCCCCGGGGATTCATCTTATCGTCGATAATAGCACGCGTTGTCGTCGAAACGGATGTAAGATCCGTCCGGTCGGCGAATCTCTTTACGAGTTCGCACTACCACGGCCTTTTGCACTGCTTTGTTGTGCACTTTCTTACCAGTGCCGTCTTTCAGTCCGTAAGCTGGCAGAGCATCTTTTACCGCCACTACAATGATGTCGCCCACTGATGCGTAGCGCTTCTTACTACCACCCAGAACTTTAACGCACATTACTTTGCGAGCGCCGGTATTGTCGGCCACTTCCAGCATTGTTTGCATCTGGATCATGATTGCGCCCTCTCAACAACTTTGAATAGTCGATGTCTTTTCCAGCGAGACAGAGGACGAGTTTCGATTGCGCTAACAATATCTCCCTCTCTGGATTCATTCTTTGCATCATGAATCTTAATTCGCTGGGACCGCTTTACGGTCTTTTTGAACTTTGGATGGGTAAAGAAGGTCTCTACCAGGATTACTCTGGTTTTGTCGGTTTTATCCGAGACCACCCGGCCCACAATGGTTCTAATTCTCTTCGCTCGCGTTTTCATACTTCAGTCCGTTATTTCTTGCGGGCTTTCCCTTTCCCGGAGGATTCCTTCTGAGCTGCTATGCCCAGTTCCCTTGCTCGAAGCACAGTTTTGATTCGCGCTACGTTCTTCTTCAGCTGATTCACTCGAGCTGGTTTTTGCAGCGATCGGGCGATTCCGAATGCAAAGCGCAGTTCGCGCAGTTCGGCTTTGGCCTGATCCAGTTGCTCCAGAAGATTCTCTTCGCTCAGTTCATGGTACGATGATGCCATAGTTGCGTCCTTAGATCAGATCCTTCCTTACGAAAGCGGTGCGCAGGGGCAGCTTATGCGCCGCCAGATCCAACGCTTCTCGTGCCAGTGCTTCCGGAACGCCGCTCATCTCAAAGAGCACTCGGCCGGGACGAATCACGGCTACCCAGTATTCCGGACTACCTTTACCGCTACCCATCCGGGTTTCGGCTGGCTTCTTGGTAACAGGCTGATCGGGGAAAATGCGAATCCACATTTTACCACCCCTCTTAACATGCCTGGTCATTGCCCGGCGAGCAGCCTCAATCTGGCGCGCAGTAAGGCGTCCTGACTCAACAGCCTTCAGCCCGAACTCTCCGAAGGAAACCTTGTTGCCTCGGTGGGATAGTCCCTTGAGCCGACCGCGCTGGCGCTTTCTGTATTTTACGCGTTTCGGTGATAACATAGCTTACCTCGGCTTATTGCCGTCCCCCCCGTCGTCGCTGGGGCGCTTGTTCTTCTTCTTCCAATTCGGTACCGGGCAGCAGGTCACCATGATAGGTCCAAACCTTTACTCCCAGAATACCGTAAGTAGTCTTGGCTTCGCTTACCGCATATTCGATGCGTGCTCGCAGAGTATGCAGAGGCACTCGGCCGTCTTTGTATTGCTCGGTTCGAGCCATGTCGGCTCCGTTCAATCGGCCAGAAACCATGATCTTGATCCCATCAACGCCACCGCGCATGGCTCCGCGAAGAGCTTGCTTCATGACGCGACGGAAGGGCATCCGTTGCTCTAGCTGCTGCGCGATGTTCTCGCTGATTACCTGGGCAACAGTTTCTGGCTTCTTAACCTCTACAATGCTGAGATTAAGCGGGAGAGAAACGCGGCGCTTTAGTTCGGCTTTCACCGCTTCAATGGCCGCTCCTTTAGGTCCAATGATCTGACCGGGTCGCACGGTGTGCAGGTTGACATTGATCTTCTCCGGAAATCGCTCGATTACAATGCGCAGCAGACCTGCCCGCTTGTACCGTTTCTGCAGAAATTTCCGAATCATCAAATCTTCATGCAATGCATCCTGATAGCCCTCTTTGGAAAACCAAACAGAGTCCCAGGAGCGAGTGATCCCGATTCTAAGACCGATAGGATTTACTTTCTGACCCATAAACTCAAATATTCCTTAGTTCTCGTCGCTCAAAACCACTGTAATGTGGCTAATTCGCTTCAGTCGCTGCATGGCTCGTCCACGAGCCCGGGGGCGAAACCTTCGCATGGTCGGTCCACCGTCGATATACACTTTCTTCACGAACAACCGACTCTCATCCAGATTCTCGTTGTTATTCGCCGCGTTTGCTCTGGCAGATTCCAGAACTTTCTTAATCAATACTGCGCCTTTACGAGGTATGAATCGCAGGTAATCCACAGCTTCGCTGTAGGGATATCCACGAATTTCATTCGCTACCAGTCGCACCTTTCGGGGACTTACGAGCAGAAACTTTGCAACTGCTTTGGCTTCCATTATCGTTTCACCTTCTTATCGAGGCTGGTGTGACCCTTATAAGTTCTGGTGGGAGCGAATTCTCCCAGTTTATGCCCTACCATGTTCTCATTCACATACACGGGGATAAACTTCTGACCGTTGTGAACCAACATGGTATGCCCGATCATTTCGGGGAAAATTGTGGATCGTCTCGACCAGGTCTTGAAAGGCTTCTTATTTCCTTCCGCATTCATCTGGTTGATTCGATTCATCAGGGACTCTTCGATATAAGGCCCTTTCTTTAGTGATCTGGCCATATTAGCGTCCTATCCTCTTATTAATTCTACGCTGCACAATGAACCGATCCGTAGGATTGTTCTTTTTGCGCGTTTTGTATCCTTTGGTGGGCTGGCCCCAGGGCGAAACAGGATGACGACCACCGGAAGTCTTTCCTTCTCCACCACCGTGCGGGTGATCCACCGGGTTCATCACAACCCCACGAACGTGAGGCCGTACACCCATCCAGCGCTTACGGCCGGCTTTACCAATACTTACCAGGCTATGATCGCGGTTGCCCATGACACCCACTGTAGCTCGGCAATTCTCATGCACTTTGCGAAGTTCCCCACTGGGTAGCTTCAACAGAATGTAATCTCCGTCGCGACCGGCAATACTTGCGAATGCCCCGGCAGAACGAGCCATCTGGCCGCCACGCTCGGGCTGAAGTTCGATATTGTGAACTTGAGTACCAGCGGGGATATTCTTGAGCTGAAGGCAGTTTCCGGCGCGGATGTCCGCTTTTGCCCCGGAAAGAACCGAGTCTCCAACTTTGAGTGCATCTGGACAGAGGATGTATCGATACTCTCCGTCCGCATATTTGATTAGTGCAATATTTGCAGTCCGGTTAGGATCGTATTCGATAGCGGCAACGGTACCTGGAACTTCCAGTTTGTTTCGCTTGAAGTCGATGATACGATATTTCCGCTTAACCCGGCCGCCCTTTCGACGCACAGAAATACGCCCGGCATTATTCCGTCCGGCTTTGTAATTCAAAGTCTCCAGCAACCCTTTGCGGGGATTGTCTTTGCTCAGACCTTCGAATACCAGAACGGATTTGTATCGGGTAGACGATGTAGTAGGTTTAAATCTCTTAATCGGCATATCGATTCCTTATCCGGCGGCCTTCGCAAGGTCGATACTCTGCCCCGGGGACAGAGTTACGATGGCTTTCTTCCAGCCCGGAACTCGAGCATAATCATTTCTGAATCGCTTCAGTCGAGAAGG
Source organism: Leptospiraceae bacterium (assembly GCA_020440935.1). Lineage (GTDB taxonomy): Bacteria > Spirochaetota > Leptospiria > Leptospirales > Leptonemataceae > UBA3465. The sequence continues at coordinate 12,316 of JAGRNC010000019.1, forward strand.
CACATTGATAACACGCACTTTCTCTGCTTTGACGCCGTACAGCTTGTGCAGCGCCTGGCGCACCAATTCTTTGTTGGCCCGCTTCTGAATCTTAAATGTGTACGTCTCTGAGCCAGGAACGGAGTGCTTCACTTCTTCTGACTTCTCAGTTACCACTGGAGCAATGATTACATCGTTCAAATTCATGATTTAGCCCCCACACCAGCGTAGGCTTTTTCCAGATGAGCGAGCGCAGACTCAGTGATCACCACTCTGGAGTTGTAGTACAGCTCCGGAGCGTTCATTCGCGATGCATCCATATGATGCAACACGGGAATGTTTGAGACTGATCGGCGGAGCTTCTCATCGGCGCCCACCGTAAGAAATACGATGGTGGAGCCGGGCAGCGCGCCCATGTTCTTGAAAATGCCATGCATTTTCTTGGTGCTGAACTCAGCCACTTCCGGATCTGCCAGAACAAAAATAGCTTCTTTCGATGCCTTGAAACTCAGTACAGATCGAAGACCTGCTCGACGTTTCTTCTCGGGCACGCGGATGGAGTAATCTCTTGGCACTGGGCCATGGGAAATACCGCCACCTTTCCATTGCACAGAACGGGTAGAACCCTGACGTGCATTACCGGTGCCTTTTTGGCGCCAGGGTTTCTTTCCGCCTCCGCTCACTTCGGCCACCGTTTTTACTTTATGGGTGCCTTGCCGACGATTGCGGTTCTCAGCATTGATAATTTCATGAATCAGTTTCAGATTTACATCCGCGCCAAATACGCTGGCCGGCAGATTTACTTCGCCTGATTTCTTTCCTGTCGCATCAAACTTTTGCGCTTTCATCCCATCACCTCAATTCGGACCACCGAAGACCGAGGTCCGGGCACAGCGCCTTTAATCATAATTCGATTATTCGCTGCATCCACCTGAACAATTCGGAGATTGCTCACCGTGGTCTTACGGCTACCTGCATGACCGGGCATCTTTTTGCCTTTGAAGACTCGGCTAGGAAAGCTACTTGCTCCAATGGAACCTGGCGCACGATGGAAGTGCGATCCATGGCTCATTCGACCACCGCCGAAACCATGGCGCTTCATTACACCCTGAAAGCCCTTTCCTTTGCTTACGGCGGTAACTTTAACGCGATCGCCGGTATTAAAGACAGTGGCATCCAGGCGCGCGCCTACTTCCACTTCCAGATTAGCATCACGGAACTCCATGAGCGTTCTCTGAGGAACGAGGCCATTCTTCTTAACATGGCCAAGCTCGCCTTTACTCAGGGCTTTCTCCCGCACTTCTTCAAAACCCAGCTGCACAGCGCTATATCCGTGCTGCTCATTGCTTCGCAGATCGGTCACAACGCAGGGGCCGGCTTCGATGATTGTTACAGGCACTACTGCGCCTTTCTCATCGAATACCTGGGTCATCCCCAATTTCTTTCCTATTAAGCCCTTAGCCATTTGCTATGCCTCAGCTCTTTATATCTACACTTACGCCCGCCGGCAGCTGCAGCTTCATCAGCGCATCTACTGTGTCCGGGTTCGTATTCATGATATCAATCATCCGCTTATGTGTGCGGACTTCGTATTGATCCCTGGATTTCTTGTTCACATGGACCGATCGCAAGATGGTAAACTTCTCCACCCTTGTAGGAAGGGGGATCGGCCCGGAGATCTCCGCACCGGTCCGCCTCGCAGTAGCAACAATCTCTGCCGCAGAGCGATCGATCAACTTGTGATCAAAGGCTTTAAGCTTTACGCGAATTCTCTGAGCCATAATCCCCTTCTTCTGATGCCTTACCTTACTCTACGATCTCGGCTACGATTCCGGATCCTACAGTTCGTCCACCTTCGCGGATGGCGAATTTCAGTCCTTTGTCCATAGCGATAGGAGTAATCAGCTCCACTTCGATGGTTACGTTATCGCCGGGCATTACCATTTCCTTGTCTGCAGGAGTTCTGATAGTTCCGGTAACGTCGGTAGTTCGGAAATAGAACTGAGGACGATAGTCGTTAAAGAAAGGAGTGTGGCGACCGCCCTCTTCTTTCTTCAGTACGTAGATCTCAGCCTTAAATTTCTTATGCGGAGTAATAGACTTTGGCTTGGCCAATACCTGTCCGCGCTGAATGTCTTCTTTCTTCGTTCCTCGCATCAGGGCGCCAATGTTGTCGCCAGCTTGCGCGAAATCCAGTTCCTTACGGAACATTTCAATACCAGTAATAACGGTCTTGGTTGTGTCGCGGATACCCACGATCTCAACTTCATCGTTCACTTTCAGAGTTCCCTGCTCTACACGACCGGTA
>JAGRNC010000001.1 GCA_020440935.1 Leptospiraceae bacterium
GAATAACGGGTGCGCAAATAATCGTTCTTCGTGCTCGGCTTCCAGCCCTTCGGCGCGGATCCATCGGCGAAGAGTGGAAGATAAATCCAGCATGCAGCCGCGCAGAGTACCTCCCGAATCGGCTTCATAGAGCAGGCTGCCTTCTTCTGTAATGGCTCTGCCCCCAAAGGCGGATTGCAATCGCTTTGCCGGGTCAATGCTGATTAATCCGGTGCGATATCCTCTTTCTGCAAGATAGGCCGAATAGGAGGCACTGAGTGTGGTTTTTCCCACGCCACCGGCACCGAGAAAGACTACCAGAGTGGGCATCTTCTTCTCAGACAATGGCTTTCTCCGAGGCAGCAATTAATTGGCGGAAGTTTGCATTCCGTGCAACGCAATGAAGTATTCCTTCGCCGCTCAAGGAAGGCTGTTCGATCATAAAGTCCGGCACGGAAATCACAGGAACGGGGCTTTCCGTATGCAATCGGTCTTCCATAGTAAATCGCCGATGCAGGTCGGCCAGTAATGCGCGGTACTCGGAGGCCAATTCTCCGGAGGCCTCCGGCAAAGTAATTTGGCCGGTATCCAATGTTTCCGATTGCAGGCGAGCGCTTCGATTTGCAATAAGGGCTACCGGCAGATGGCCTGGCTCTTTGCTATAGCGTGGTAACGCTTCCAGAGTCTCTTCTACCGGCAATTCTTCGGGCAGAGCAACGGTGATGATGGCCGTTCGTTGGGGGTCTGCAAGTAGTTTGCTTACTCTTCGCGTTTCATCTACCAGAGGTCCTGAGAATTCAAATGCGCTAATCGTGGATGCAATGCCAAACAATGCGGCCCCATGCCCGGTGGCCGGTGCATCTACAATGATTCGATCAAACTTCAGGTTTCTTTCTTCTTCAGCCAATTCAGCCAGCCAGAATAGGCGGCCCACAAAGAAAAGCTCCTCCAATCCAGGGGCGGATTGCAGCAGTTTTTGCACTTGCTGGTTCTGCAATACAAGAGTATACAGAAGTTTCATATTTAGATGATCCACAAAATACTCTCGCATGGCCTCCGATGGGTTGAAGTTCATGACCGAAAGGTTTTCCCGCAGAGCTTCCTGCTTGTGACCTGCAGGAGCGACCCCAAACAGGGGGGAAATAAAATCGCGAAAGGACCACTGAACCAACAATGTGTTCTCACCCTGTTCGGCGAATGCCAGTCCCAGGCTGGCAGCGATGGTGGTTCGACCTACGCCGCCTTTGCCGGTAACAAAAATGAGCTTTTGCTTAATAGGCCAGCTCATGCAGCGCCTCCGGATCGTTCTTCTTTCGGCAGCAATCCTCGGACCGCCGCCCCCTCGTTCGGTGCCTGCTGGATCGCGCTCCAGCGACGCAGAAAATCCATTTGCTCATGGGTCTCGATGGCGCGTTCCGAACGCGCTCTGCGTACCGATTCTACCGCCGATTCCAGATCCAGGCCGCCTTTCATTAGATAGGAAGCGGCCACCAATCCCGAGCGCCCAAGTCCGCCCACACAATGGATCAGAACACTTTGCCCATTCTTTATGCGGCTGTCGATCCAATCCAGAGATCGCTCCAGTGATTCCAGGGAAGGCGCATGCTGATCGAGGATCGGAAAATGCAAAGCCTCCAGGTTATGGTTTTGGTACTGTTTTAACAGATCGCTGGTTCCGTAGTATTCCAGTTCATCGGGGGTTACCAGGCAAACTACGCAGCTTACTAGATTTTCGATTACTTCTAGATCATCGGCTATATCGCGGTTTCGATCTTTGCGGCCGGGCAAAATCGTAATATAAATCTTTCCGATCTCCGGATTCTTTTGAGGTTCAGTAGAGCGTCGATGCGAGTCCTCATCGAGGGGAACTTCATCCAGTCGAAGCCGTTGACTGGCCGCAATGGTAGCGCTCACTCGCCGGGTCAAATGTCCGCTGGCATAAAGAGCCCACTTCTTCTGGTATAGATTGCATTCATCAAAACTAAGAGTATGCACCGCATAGCGCAGGTAAGCAACGTGAAACTGGTAAGGATCACGATCCGAACCGATGAGGCTGCGATAGTAGGATCGCAGAATGCAGAGAGTTTTCCAGGCTTTTCTAAATTGGGGAAACCCAAAGGATTCTGCCAGTGATTCATCGGGTACTATGCCCAGGTCGGAGTGCCCAAGTTGCAAGTCCGTGAATCGAAAAGCTTCGGCCAGTTCTGCGTCGCTGTCAACGTTGGTCATTATGAATAGTATGTCGTTTTCCAGTTTGACCAGGTCGCGAATAACATGACCTCTATGAGTGTGAAAGAAATCGATGAGCCAGACATTGTCGCGGCTGTCCAGGATAATGTTTCGGCCATTCAAATCGCCATGGATGAAGCCAGTCGCATGCGAAGCGGTGGTTTCCTTTAGATGTGGTAAGTCGTTGCGGTAGAAATACGCCGGGTTTGGCGTTTGATGGCCTGGTAGGATTTCAATTTCGCTGCCGCATTCCTGCTCCATGATGGCGTTGACGCGTTTTGTTACTCCGTCGGCATACCTGGGCTGGAAATCGTAGTATTGCAGCAGGTTGAGCTGCTCGGGCTCAGAGGCGGCGTACAGTCGGCCAAGCTGCTTCTTGAAAACAGTGTCCAGAATATCTCGTAACAGTTCTCCGTTGCTTTCGCATTCTTTCGAAGTGTAGAACTCTTGAAAGGTGCGAACGTTCCCTTCCAGCATGGAAGCATATCGGTACAGGATGGCTCCCCGGTCGGAAAGTTCGCAGGAGTCTACGATGGCGGGGGCGCTATTGCCCAGCACTTCCTGGATTCGTTCGAAGGAAGCTCTTTCCTGAGCGATTAGATCCCGCGGACCAATCTTTGCAACCAGGGGCACCTGACGATGTCCCATATGATCGGTGGCCCGGGCGCCCAGAACCAGGTTGCCCGAGTAGCCACCGTCCAGTACGGACAAATCCACTTCTTTGCTATTTCTAAATAGATAGAGCAGCAATTCTTCGTCGGTTTCGCTGGCATGGGAAGGTTTATCCCAATGGAGCCGCGAATGATCCACACGACTGTGGGTCATCTGCACCAGTCGGGGTGTTGTTCCTACCAGGAATTCGGCAAACGAGGAGGGCGAGCTGATTACCTCAACGCCCAGGATATTGCGGATCTGATCCAGTGCATAAAAATGCATGCTCCTGGACGAGGAAGCGCAAAGCGCCGAACAAATAGCAATTTGAAACTCCGGGTATCTGGTCGCTATCTCGTATGTTAGAAAGTAGACTTTTGCTTCCGTCCAGACCCCCATGATGCCCACTCGCAGGGGCTGCCCGCGATACTGATCGAGCAACTTTGCAATCTCCGTATCATGGAAATCGTTCAGCCCTGTGGCATCCAGGATGGTATGCTGTCTGTTGTTCTGTATCCGATCGCTAAAAACAAAGTCTGCGCCCGGAGTATTTCTGATGCAGTGACTGCCAAATTGCCGCAAATGCGCGGCCTGCGTGGAATCATCGGGATTGTGCCAGTCGCGAATATGAACGATTTCAAGGTCGGACTCTGGCTGGTTGTACGCCCAGCCAACAATAAGCCGCACCGGATCGTCTTCCAGTTGTCCCATCAGCAAACGGCGGGATTCTTCATAACCTACGTGCAGCTGGTTTGGGAGCGGATCATAACGATCCAGCGGTTGCACAAAATCATTCTGTAGACATTGGGTTATGAGTATACCTTTCAAAACTCCGACTCCGTCCAGGTTTGCCGGCACGATATTAGATTCTATCAATAGACATCAACGCTTTTAAAGCTGGAAATCTCTCCCAGTCGGCGCCTCGAGATTTTCTCGGTTACCGTGAGCCCCTCAAAAATGAACTCCATCCCGACTGCAAGGTCCTGATCGTCTTGATCCCATTTCTTATCGCGGAGTAGATCAAAGAGCGCCGGTACAGTCTCCATTAGCTCTCTATAAGCGGATGCTGGCATGGAATCGCTAATCTCTACATTGCCGGCCTCGTAGATTTGACGAGTGATTTGCTCGAATGTGGCATCGTACTGGGCCGGCGGGAAGTATTCCAGAAATACTTCCTTTATGGCCAGATCGGCAATCTTCATGACAACCTGATACTCGGTTACCGCCTCATCGCGGTAGGGATCCAGTTCTATTTTGCCGGAACTGGATGCGAAGAGATTCCCCAGGTCTGTGGGCCGCACCACGCCACGCTCCTCACCCAGCAGCAACGCTCTGCGTCGAGCCGATGCAACACAGGTTTCGTAGTTCGCTATACTGAGTCGCGCAGATACTCCTGATTTCTGATTCACCATTGGATGATGCCTGGCCTGCACGGTAATTTCCTCGATGATTTGCTCCATAAAATCGGGAAATACCACCGGAGGCTCCACGTCCGGGTTGGCCGCTTCCTGGCGGGTAATTTCCAGTCCCACAGCTCGCGTCTTGGGATAGTGAGTGCGGATCTCAGCGCCGATTCGGTCTTTTAGCTGAGTAATGATCTTTCCCGATCTGGAGTAATCGGCAGGATTTGCGGTAAAGCAAACGAATACATCCAGAGGTATTCGCAATGGTAACCCACGGATCTGGATATCTTCCTCTTCCAGAATATTGAACATGGCAACCTGCACCAGATAATCGAGGTCGGGAAGCTCATTAATGGCAAAGATTCCGTGGTTCATGCGCGGAAGTAGTCCAAAGTGCAGGGCTTCTTCTGCCCCCATACTTTTGCCTTCCATAACCTTGGCCGGGTCCAGATCGCCTATGATATCGGCAATGCGGGAACCGGGAGCCAGCCGTTCTCCGTACCGCTCATCGCGATGGATCCAATGGAGCGGGGCCTCATCTCCATGCTCGGAAAGTATTTCTTTGCCTCGTCGCGTGATGGGACGGAAGGGGCTCTCCGGTATTTCCGTTCCCGCAATTACCGGAAAGTACTCATCCAGCAAATGATTCAGGTTTCGCATGATCCTGGACTTGGCCTGGCCCTTTTCGCCCAGGATGGCGATGTTGTGTCCCGCAAGTATTGCATGGTATAGCTGCGGCATAACGGTATCCTCGTAGCCATGGATCCCTGGAATGACCGGATCATGACTGCGGAGGATGCGGCTCAAATTCTGAGCCATTTCTGATTTGATATTTCTGTAAATGTATCCCGATGCTTTTAGTTGTCCGAAGGTCTGTATATCTTTCATGCATTTCCCTGTTTTCGTCAATTAGCCAAAAAAAAAGCGTATCGGCCATACCCGCCTTGAAACATTGCGATGCCCCGGCGTTCCACTTTCCATGCGCAAGACCAGGTACAGAATCTCGCCCGAATGGGCTATGGAATCGCAAAAGAATTCAGGGGCGATGCTGCGGCAACCATCCTACTCATGCAGTTTTTCTTGCACACGGAACCAGCGCGATGGTAGAAACGGAAAAATATGTAGCAAAATGTCCGATGCATGCAGTACGATTCGTTCGCGGTTGTATTCCACCTGCAGATCTGCATGACGCGAAATGGCATATTTCAATCGTTCAATGGAGTTTCCAAAGTACAGATTAAGAATGGGGCCAATCCCGCGAACCATGAGCGGAATTAGATGCACCCGATCCGGCTTTTCTTTCTGGATAAACTGATTTATGGCGGTGATAGTATCGGTGTCAGGAGGCACCGGTACATTCAAGAACCAATCGGGTAATTCGGCGGACTCAATTTGTCCAGGGTCGCTTTGAAAATGAACCACCAGCGGCATCTGTCCGCTTCGCACAAAGTTACGTAGAAAATGCACAACTCCTGGATGGAACTTTGACACCAGCACAATATGTTTGCGATTTACCGGATGATTCTGAAATGCCGGGTACCAAAGGCCGAGCTCCAGTGGCACTACTTTCAGCTTTTCTTCCCAGATTTGATAGATTGCCTCCGAAACCTGGAACATCATAAAATAGAGGACCATTAATATGACGATGAACCACGCCCCTTCGAAGAATTTATTGTACGTAATGTTCCAGAACATTCCATGCATAACGACCAGGGCAACAAGCGTTAGCAGAGAGAATTTACGCGTTCGGATCTGGCGTAAGAAATAGCTTGTAAGGTCAATATTCATGGCCGCTACAACGGCCAGGCCGTACATCCCTTCGATGTCATGGCTGGAAGGGAAGAAAACCAGGATAATGACGCTAAGGATGCCCAGAAGAATGGTGGCCCGTGGGTTGTACACACCTTCGTGGCCGCCCAGTATGAAAGCAGGCTTGGTGCGTTTCCAGGCCATATCTCCCACGCCGCGCGGAAAGAATCGGCTACGTGCTGCCCGGAGGATTTCCAGGGGGAAGTCAGTCTGTGCGGTCTGCGCAGCGAGCAAGAGCATAATCGCAGTTAAGACTCCAAAAGGCCGACCAACCCAGGCTCCGCCAAGATGCGAGGCAATACTCATGGGAACGGGAATATGTTCGTCATAGACGATACCCAGGCCCATGAAGTTAATGAGCTGCATGAAATAGGTAGTGATTACAAGGGCGAATAGAATCCACATAGATATGCGAATCGCTTTGCCTTTATGGTAGGGCAGATTCACCGAACTGTATCCAACCTCAACGCCGGTGATGAGAGTGGCTCCGTTGGCTACGGAAGCCAGGATCACCGGAATCATACTAACCACGCCGGCTTCTTTGATGTTTTCTCCGATGACAGGCGCCTGCCAGCCATTTTCAAGAATGGTGAAAATTCCGTACGCATTGATGGAAAGGTTTGATACGTAAAATGCCAGAACGGGCCAGATCATGAATCTGGACAGGTTACCCAGGCCGTATCGTTGGACTACGGACAGAAAAACCACAAATCCCAGCGCCCACTTTAGCCGGTCGTCCACCGGAATGAAATACAGGTTCTCCACGCCAGCGATGAGACTGATGGCCTGGGTTGCAGGAAAGTCCGCCAGCAGGCTGGCTGTGCCCAGCTTTCCCATATTGTGGATGAATGCCTTTAGCCGGGGATGACGGCGAATATGCTGCGAAGTGAGTAGCGCAGAAACGAAGGCGCCGCCGCCCAGCACCGGATGGGTGTGGTGACGGATCATGCTATTGTAGACCAGAATGGCGATGAGATACACCCCCATAATGATACAACCAGCGGAGAGCGTTGCGGTCATCCCCAGCTCGAAGCTGGTGGCGAATAGCGCAATGGTCACTGCGATGACCGCATCTGCACCATAGGCCAGCGAAGACCCCGGGTCAGTGAGGATGGTTGCAAAGATTATGCGGATATCGCTAAGTAAGCTAGGTGGTTTCTCTGAGGAGTGGTCCATTCGATCTTTTTCTTTCTATGTTCGCTAGAGGGCGCTAGTCCTCCTTCATCCAGTGACGAACTACAGAGGCAACCTTTTTGGGATTGTCCCGGGCAAGATTTCGAACTCCATCGAGCATCTCATCACGGTCCCGGGGATCGATTTTTTTTTTTTTTTTCGTCTCCTCGGTGCTTCCCGGGGTTGCAGGCGAAATCTCTTTTTCCGCCATCGACGCCGATTTTGTCCGACCTCGTTTGGGTTCTGTTTTCTTTGCGCTCCTGCCCAGCCAGGGAAATAGGGCAAGCCCCGTCAAAGCCAGTACCGCGGCGACGATCCAAAGCCAATCCACACAATCAGGCTGATCGAATCATACAGCGGGTCAATTCATATTTCCATTGACTGCTGGGAGCCCGAATAGCCTCAGTCAATGGTGATTTCAGAAAAGGAATTCAAAGACCTGTGCCGATTGGCTCGCCTGGATCCGGAGGACGAAAGCCTCCGAAATCTCATGAACGATTTTAATCGAATTCTAGAGTCTGTGGAGAAGATCAACGAAATCCAGACTTCGGACACAGATACCGGCCATTCTGAGCTGGATACCCGCGATATGAGCAGGCCGGATGAGCCTGGCAAAACCCTGGGCACGGAGGCCATCGCCAAAATCGCTCCTGATTTCCAATCCGGCCATTTTGTTGTGCCTGGCGTTATCGAATCCGAAGGTTAATCGTCGCACAGAACCACCACTCGCACCCTGGTATTATAAGATGATAGAAAAAACGGCAACGGAACACAGCAAGGCTCTGGAAAAGGGCGAATACTCCCCGGTGGAACTGGCGGAGGCTTATATTCAGCGAGCGGCGCAGACGAAGCCGCTGGCTATGTACAATGAGCTAAATGAAGAACGCATTCGAGCGCAGGCCCAGGAGTCGGCGAAGCGCCGTAAAGCTGGAAAGCCCCTGTCTGCTCTGGATGGCATTCCGGTAAGTATTAAAGATAACATATGCGACGTTGAAGAAAAGACCACCTGTAGTTCGGCCTTTTTGAAAGACTATCGTTCGCCCTATGATGCCACAGTAATCGAGAAATTGAAGGGCGCGGGGGCCATCCTGTTCGGGCGCACAAACCTGGACGAATTTGCCATGGGTTCGTCCACGGAGAACTCTGCCTTCGGCACTACTCGCAATCCTTATGATCCCGAACGCGTTCCAGGCGGTTCGTCCGGGGGCTCTGCAGCAGCTGTTGGATCGCTAACCGTGCCGCTTGCGCTGGGAAGCGATACCGGCGGATCCATTCGGCAGCCTGCCTCATTCTGTGGCATCGTTGGAATGAAGCCCACATATGGCAAAGTGTCTCGCTATGGATTGGTGGCATTCGCTTCCAGTTTGGATCAGATTGGTCCCATGGCGGGAAGCGTCGAGGATGCGGCGCTCCTTTTGTCTTCCATCGAAGGAAAGGACCATCGCGATTCTACGTCGCATCCAATGGCCGACGAGCGTCCCACTCCTGCATCGATCAAACCCATGACGTCGGCTGCTTTGAAGAAGAAGAAGGTGGGAGTTTTTTTTCCGGACAAGACCGATGGTTTTGACGATTCGGTGTTAAAAGCCTGCGATGCTACGCGCACCTGGCTGGAAAAGCAGGGCATGGAAGTAGTGCCCATCGAAAGCAAGCTCTGGGAGTATGCCATTCCAATCTATTACATTCTGGCCACCGCAGAAGCATCGAGTAACCTCTCCCGATTCGACGGAATTCGCTATGGAACCAGAAGCGGCCAGGCAAACCTGCTCGATGTATACACTCGTAGCCGCACCGAAGGATTTGGCCCGGAGGTAAAACGTCGAATTCTGCTGGGAACGTTCGTTCTTTCCTCGGGCTACTACGATGCCTACTATAACTCCGCGCAGAAGGCGCGGCGCATGATTCGGGCCGAGTATCTGGAGTTCTTTAAGAAGCTGGATTTCATTATGCAGCCTACCAGCCCATCCACGGCATTCAAAATCGGGGAAAAGGCAGCGAATCCCATTGCAATGTATCAGAGCGATCTGATGACAATCTCGGTAAACTTGGGAGGCGTTCCCGCGCTCAGCTTACCTGCAGGGATAGACAACGATGGGCTTCCCATCGGGATGCAGATTACCGGCGCACACTTCGAAGAAGAGAAGTTGCTTCAGTTTGCTGCGGCTTTTGAGAAGGATTTTCCTCTGGATCGATCTAAGATCGCGCAGAAAACCTATTAATCTACGCTCTGCTCAATGAAGGGCTTCTATAGGCCTTCGATAATCGCAAGGACCTGCCAACCTTCGCCCTGACGCACGGGACTTCCATCAGAATTTGTGGGATAGCTGCTTCGCGGATCGGGTAGGGTGCCTTCGGTGTAGCGTATGGAAATGGTGATTTGTTTGCCATCGAATGCCCTTAGATCTTCGGCGCTGACATCGTCCGTAGGACGTAGAACGATTCGCTGGGGATCAAAGGGGTTGTTCGAGTTATGATAACGCGCGCTGCTTAAAAAGAACTCTGCGCCGGTGTAAGCGGCCATGCTTTTGCGCGTGGAATCCACCGGTCGATACTCCAACTTGCCATAGACCACGAATACATCGGACGGCTTCTTGTTACCGGGATTGGGACTCAGACAGGACAAAATACTACCGATCGAAATCAGGATGGCGAGGATTCCCGCAAATAGACCAATCCGTTTCATGATCGGGATTCTACGACCAGGTACTTCTTTTTGCCAATCTTTATTTCGTAGCGCCCCGGAAAAGTCATGGTGAACTGTTTGTCCTGGATTACCTCCAGGGATTCTCCCATGCGAATGGCGCCGGAATCGATCAATCGTTTTACGGCGCTGGCGCTTTTTTCCAGGCCTGCATCCACAATGGCCTGCGTTAGCATCAGTTCTTTGGCATCTACAGACAATACGGGGGTGTCGGGTGGCAATATGAGCTTTTCGCGACCATCTTTGCCCTTTTCTTTGTCCCAGGCATCGCGCGCTTCCTGACCTCTGGATTTCCCATCGGATCCGGCTTCTGGATGCAGGAAATCGACAAGCTCGGAAGCAAGACGCTTCTTCGCCTCCAGCGGATCTTTCTTGAGGTCATCCATTTCATCGAATGGGACCGAAGTGAGCAAAGTGTAATAGTCCCACATCAATTCATCGGAAACGCTCATTGACTTTGCGAAAATGGAGTAAGGAGTTTCGTCGATTCCGATGTAATTGTCATAGGACTTGGACATCTTCTTTTGTCCGTCCAGGCCCACGAGCAACGGAAGAGTTAGGATGCATTGCGGTTCCTGGCCGTACTGGCTCTGTAATTCGCGTCCCACCAGGAGATTGAATTTTTGATCGGTTCCGCCCAGTTCTACATCGGACTCCAGAACAACGGAATCGTAACCTTGAAACAGCGGATAAATGAATTCGATGATGCTGATGCTTTCGCCTGCCTTCATTCGTTTGGAGAAGTCATCCCGCTCGATCATCCGGGCTACTGTATAGCGAGCGGTGAGTCCCAGGACTTCGTCCACTTTCAGCGGCATACACCACTTTGAGTTAAAAACTATCTTGGTTTTTTCCCGATCCAGAATTTTAAAGACCTGATCTTCGTAAGTCTTTGCATTTGCTTTTACTTCATCGGGAGTTAATCGCTTCCGCGTGGCCGATCGACCGGTGGGATCTCCGATGGTGGCGGTGAAGTCGCCGATTAGAAAGGTTACCTCATGGCCCAGATCCTGGAATTGACGCAGCTTTCGCAATAGTACCGTATGGCCCAGATGCAAATCCGGAGCGGTGGGATCAAAGCCAGCCTTGATCTTGAGCGGTTTTCCGGTCTTGATTGACTTTTCCAGTTTTTCTAGAAAGGACTTTTCCGGAAGTATCTCATCGGCGCCCCGTTTCAATATCTCATATTGGTCCAGAGTGGCTTTATCAAATTTCCGTTCTTCTTTCGAATCGGTCATCCTGCGATAATTGAAATAGGCTCTGCTCGCTCAATCGCTTTTTGGACGGTAACCTGAGTTGCCGCACTGGCCTGTTGTAAGAATCTGGGCTGATTACCAGCGAAGTTCTGACACCGTCCCTCCAACGATTCACGGTTATCTGGCGCATGGGAGCACAAAGCGAACCTTGGGCCGCGGAGCCGGGCAGGGCTTAAGCTAAGAATCGCCATCCCACGGAGGAATCAACTCTAGACGAACTCCAAGAGCAGAAAGCACTCTACCGGCAATGAATCGTCCAAGATCATCGAATGAGGCAGGTCGATGGTAGAAGCCAGGGCTAGCAGGCAGAACGATCGCTCCGGCTTCGGTAAGCGATGTCATATTTCGCAGATGGATGAGGCTGTACGGAGTCTCGCGTGGAACGACTACCAGGCGGCCTCTTTCCTTTAGCGTGACATCGGCGGCGCGTTCGATCAAATTTCCGGACATACCATGTGCGATCGATGCAAGAGTCTTCATGCTACATGGCACAATAGCCATGCCGTCATGATGACTGGATCCGCTGGCTGCCCGGGCTCCAATGTCTGCAAAATTCTGAATTTCGAACTGATGGATTCCTGGGGCGGGCGAACGCTCCTGAATCCAGCCCAGAAGGTCCGAGGCACTGGAAACATTGGCTTCCATTTCCTGACGAAACACTCGAATAGCCGATGGACTGACGATTAGCTGCGTGGTTCCTCGAATACGGTTCAGCGCCTGGATTAAATGCAGCGCGTACAAAGAACCACTGGCCCCACTGATGGCGATAACCAGGCGCTTTTCGTTTTCCACCTCGGGTAGTTCGCTTTCGCTCAATTTAGACTTTCTCCTTGCTGCAATCCCGGTCCTGGACTGGAACGAATGAGCAGGTTCTTTCTTCGCATCAGGTTGATGGTCTTTCGCATTCGATCCGCCAGCGTGGGAATCTCCAGAAAAGCCTGGCGATCGGGCAGCGGTAATCCGCTATTCTGGATGCATAGATGACAGAGCAAGTCGGCTTCTTCGGGAAGCTCGACCTGCGTCTTAATTTGAAGAAGCGACAGGTAATCCGAAAGCTCTCTACGCAGAGTAAGCGCAAGATCGGCCTTCTCCACCGTGGCCTGTCCTTCGTCTTCATCGGGCCAGGGATCCAGGTCGGCTTTCCAGAATGGGTCTTCGGAAACGGCACGATCCCATCGCAGCCTTTGCGTTCCTGTGACCAGAAGATTCATGCGACCATCCTGCATTCGCTCTACTTGGTCCAGAGTCACAAGAGTTCCGACAGCGGCCGGCCGGGCCAGTCTTCCCAGCGCTTCCTGTCCATCTTCAATGGAAAACACTGCCAGAGGCAGCCCCTGCAGCACTTCTTCCATCATCAATCGATAGCGCGGTTCGAAGATGTGCAAAGGCAACGGCATACCTGGAAACAGTACGGTTCCCAGCGGAAAGACTGCTACTGTACGATTGCCTGATACCATCGATCCGCCAGTAAGATAACAAATACCACCGAACTTACCCAGGCATTTAAATTGAAAAAGGCCACAGGGATTTTATCCTGCCTGCCTCCGCGAACCAGGTAATGCTCCGTGAAGAACAAAGCCGCAACAATGGTGAGGCCTGCAAAGAACACAATTCCGTTGTTCGCTTCGATCCCGGCGCGTACAAAGCAGGCCAGAGCAAGGAGGTGGCTAATCCGCGCCATCCAGAGGGCATTGGAAACGCCCATGGAGGCTGGCAAAGAGTGGAGGCCCTTATCCTTATCGAATTCCATGTCCTGGCAGCTGTAGATAATGTCGAAGCCGGCAATGTACAGCGCAAGTCCCATGGACCAATAGACTGCAATCCAGGAAATGGTTCCCGTGAAGGCAACCCAGACGGCGGAGGGAACGATTCCAATGGCCAGTCCCAGAAAAAAATGGCACAGTGGAGTAAACCGTTTTGTCCAGGAGTATCCAAGAACGAGCACTATGGCAACGAAAGAAAGTAGTCCTACAGTCAACCCCATGGTAAACGCCGCGCCCACAAATAGAAGCAGCCCAAACACAGTAAAAATAATGGCATCGCGCAGAGGGATGGCGCCCGACGGTATCTCGCGATTAGCCGTTCGCGGATTGGCCGCATCGTAATGACGATCCACGATTCGATTGAAACCCATGGCCGCGCTCCGTAAACTGACCATGCAGACCAGACAGGCAATGATCCGATGCAAAACCACCGCGGTGGAGGGCACCATAAATCCATGCCAATGCAGAACTTCCACTATGCCGATGCCTGCAAAAGGCAGCGCAAAAATGGAATGGGAGAATTTGATCATCCCCAGATAATTTCTTGCGGTCTGGTAAATTTCGGAGGCATAGGTGGCCATGAGAAACAGAGCCAGGATTGGATCTTCTGGAGCAATACAATTTCCACGGATCGGTGGCCTGGGGGCCGTGCTTCTGGGAATTCTACTTTTTCTGCCGCAATGCTTCGAATACGAAGAAGATTTGCATCTTGCGCCCAACTACGGCGGCTACGTTGACTATAAATACAAAGTCCCTCTGCAAGAGCGGTCCGGAAAATCGCTTATAGCCTTTTTGCCCGCAACGAAAGAGAACGTAATCCAGAAATATGGCATCGATCCGGATGATAAGGAACTGATTCTGGAGGATTTCGCATCCGAAGAAGTGTACGAAACCGACACCCGATTTCCCCGGAAGAAAGTTGTGCGATTCAGAATCCGATTCAAGCGGCCCGAATTGCTGGAAAAGCTACTAATTGGACAGACGAGCGTCTACTATCTGGATCAGCGCCTGGTTATTCAGCGAGGGTTCCCAACCAGCGGCGGATTGCAGGAGAACTCGGGCAGGATCGCCACAAATTTTCACAAGTACGTGGAGGATTCGCTGAAATCCAGGGCGCTCAAACTGTCGGTTTCTGCTCCGTGGTATTACAATGTTTATGCCAATGTGGGAGCAACTGCCGGGCCTGGCCGCATCTATTACAATTTGCCGCTGGAAGCGACTGTGAATCGCCCCAATCCCAGCCTCTGGAGAATCGAGATTAAAGCAAATCCCATGCCCGAAGATGGTCCTGGAAACGTTCCAGGGCAGCCCATTCTCCTGGACCCAGCCGATAGTGGAGCAACTGACTGATGTATTCCAGAGCAAAGGGAAAGTCGGACCGGGCTGCAATGCCATCGAGATTTTTCAGACCTGTGGCCAAAGAGTCTTCGAAATAGGAGTCCTCCAGGGGTGCGCTTTTGGGGTAAGCCCAGAGCGCGAATACGAAGGGAAGGCTTTCTTGCTGGAGCCACCATTCGCCCAGGTCCTTTACTCTGAATTGATCTAGATCTTCGCGCATGGAAAAGCGAAGAGCCGCATCGCCAATCAACAAACCGCCTGCCGTGCCTTCCGATACCACTCGATCTGCAATCTTCTCTGGATTCTCGGGAAGAACGGAAGGCAGTCTTCCAAATTTATTTGCAAATAGTACCTGAAGTAGGGCAACGCTGCTTCGCGATCCATTATCAGTGTAGATCTTTTGGGCGGGGATGGTCCAATCCTGTTCTTTGCTCTTGAAATACAGAATGCTGCGCAGCGCTCCATTGCAGCAAACTCCCACTGTTTTACAATAGCCAAAGTTCGGATTGCGAAGACATTCCACCGAGCTAATTAACGCAGCATCTAGCTCTCCAGACGAAAGCATTTCGAAGAGCCGCGCCGGAGTATCGTCGAACAGCTGTAGTTCCTTTTGTTGCCTGAATCCAAAGGTAAGCGGATGCGCGTTAAGGTGCTGAACAAGGCCCAATCTCACCTGGACCAGGTTCTGCTGTGCCGGGACCATGGAAAGACAGAATCAATGCTCGAGCAAAAAAACCGCTTCCTCGCACAGCGGCCTCTGCGGGACTGTAGTTTCAAACCATGCAGAAGATAGAAAGACAATTGGATGCTGGATCGCTCGGTCTTCGGGCCGAGATCTACTTGCCGGATGGCGCCAGCATTCAAGAAGATCAGGGGAATCTTTGTATCCGATCGGAGCTGCCCAATGGAGTAGGTCTTCTGGAAATGCACGGCGGAGACCGCATGCAGGTTTTTCTGGGGCTATTACAGGGTCTGGATGGAGCCGATGCTCGCGGCGACGTGGCCGATGAAATCCTCGCCGCACTCAAGGCGGATCCCAGGGCTTCCATGGATAGATTATCCGATATCGCATGCCAGGGGCATCAGGCTTTAAAATGTTTAGTTCTTGAATTAGATTCCGGGCAACAGGAAGATCCGGATGATTATTATCTTGCCCGGGTTCATGCCGCAGGAATGCCGCCTTTGCTTCTAATTGATGCTGGAAACTATCGAATTCCCACCAGGTCGGGCATTCCCCTGGGAATTTCCCCGGATCTGGAGCAACCATCGCAATCTCTGGAATGGGATCGGGGTGGAATCTTACATCTTCACACCGAGCCGGTTTCCAACATTGATATGGAAACCCTGCATCAAGGATTTATCGAATTTGATCCTGCGGCCAGCAATGCAGAAGGTCTGCACATTCGCCTGTATGCATAGTAGAGTCTTGAAAATAGCACTGATGGGCCTGGTTCTAAGTCTGGGAAGCACCGCCTGCTCGAAGGTCTCAGTTCCTCCTCCGTTTGAATCCGAATATGTTCTTCCGCCTTCGAAAGATGCCCTGGCGGTGGGATTTAGATGGCAGGGAAATCTGCTTACCGATACCGACTGGATCCGATCCTACACACAGTACAGGATCGTCTATGACGATATGGAGAATACGACAGGGTCCATCATGGAATTGATGAAGCCGGCGGTGAAGCAAGCTCTACATCAGAATGATCTGATGCTTGCCGATTATACTGACCTGGATCGAGAACCGGCAGAAGAAGCGACCCCCGATGCGGCGCTGCCCTGCACCGTAACATTTGACCTGGTCACCAGAGACCTGAACTGGTATCCAAGAAGGGAGTTCATTCAGACTACCAATGGGATTCGGCCGGGCTACATAGTAACCTACTTTGAATACCGCTACTGCCTGAATCAGGAATGCCAGGATTTCAAAATTGATCGTAAGACCCCGGCCCATTCCCTCGATGCAAAAGATCGTATCGAGATTGAGGCAGGGCAGGTGCTAAAGAAGATGCAATCCGATTTGAGCGACTTTCTAAAGAAGCATCGAAAAATCTGCGGGGAATAACTATGAGCATGGATCATCCTCTTCTAATGTGGGGCTCCCTTTCTCTGGCCATCGTTCTGGGAGCATTTGGTCAAATATTAATGAAAGAAGCCATGAAAGTGGCGGGCCCGGTGCCTCTGGAGAAGTCTGTTACAGAGATATTTCAATACGGGATCCAGATACTGTTCTCCTGGCGCATCCTGGTACTGGGTATTTGCTACGGCCTCAGTATTGTATTCTGGCTTGGCGTGCTCAGCGTAGCCGATTTAAGCCTTGCTCGTCCTATCATGTCCGCCGGGTATTTAATTACCCTGGCCTACGGAATGTATATGGGCGAGTCGGTAACATGGGAAAGGATTCTTGGAACGTTTTTGATCATCGCAGGCCTTTTTTTCGTTGCGAAAAGTCAGAATGGCTGACACAATTCAATGCAGATGAAAGCGGCGGTTCTGGAGAAAGGCAATCCCATCCTGGATATTAGAGATGTGGACGAGCCTCCACTGGGAGACAATGAAGTACGGGTGGCAGTAGAGGCATGCGGCATCTGCGGATCCGATCTTCACATAACTCTACACCCAATCATTCGAATCAAACATTACCCGCTCATTCCAGGGCATGAGTCTGCGGGTCACATTCTGGAAATGGGAAAGAATGTGACCGATCTCAAAAAAGGTCAGCGAGTCGTTATTTCTGCCGGAACAAGTTGCGGCAAATGCCCGGCCTGCCTGGCGGGTCGCGAAAACCGATGCCCCGAGGTAGGTGTTCTGGGCTTTGATAGGGATGGTTCTTTTGCTGAGCGCATCGTGGTAGAACGAAGAAATGTCTTTCCTTTGCCCGATGGGGTTCCCATCGAACAGGGAGCTATTCTGGCGGATGCCGTTTCCACCCCGTACCATGCCATCCGCTTTGTTGGCGAACTGCAGCCGGGCCAGACAGTGCTGGTGGCTGGTTGCGGCGGACTGGGCATTCATGGAGTGATGATTGCAAAAGCGCTGGGAGCCGGAAGAGTGATCGCCCTGGATGTGGATGAAGGCGCGCTGTCCAATGCGCAGAAAGCGGGCGCCGATGAAACCTACAATGCCCGAGAACTCAAGAAAACAATGCAGGACATTCGAAAGCTCGGCGATCTGGATCTGATCGCCGATTTTAGCGGAGTCTACCGCAACGCAGAGTATTTGATTCGCGGGCTAAATCCGGGAGGCCGCTACGTGATGGTGGGCCTGGGCAGAGGCGAGCTTGGCTTTTCCATGCCTACATACATGATATACAAAGAGCTTTCTATCCGCGGTTCCTATGGAAGCGACCGTAGAACGATGCCGGAGCTAATCGAACTACTGAGCACAGGTAAGCTGAACCTGTCCCTGTCGATTACATCCATGCATCCATTGAGCGAAATCAATGAATGCCTCAAAAAGCTGGATTCGCGGGCGGAGAACCCCATCCGTTACATCATTCAGCCGCAGAGACTAAACTAAAGAGAGTTTGCACCCCAAAAAAAGTGCAATACCGCATCATGCGCCAGAGAGACAGGAAGAGAAATGGAAAGAACGAAATTGAGTGAAGCTGACATCAAGAATGCCCTGGCAGGGCTCAAGGATTGGGAAGAAAAAGAAGGAAAGCTATACTGCGAAATCCAATTCGAAGATTTTAACGAGGCTTTCTCTTTTATGACTTCTGTGGCCATGATGGCCGAGAAACTGGACCACCATCCCGAATGGTTCAACGTTTACAATCGACTAAAGATCTGGCTTCATACGCACGATGCCGGCGGAATCACCGACTACGATCTGGCGCTGGCTCGCTACATTCAGCAGCGCCAGGAATTCATTGAAAGGGACTGATCTGGTCGATAGAATCGGCGCCCTGAATGGCCATAAGTAAGCGATCCAGGCCCAGGGCGACACCGCAGCCATCGGGCAGAGGTGATTCTTCCATCACTTCCAGAAGTTGTTCATCCATTGGTTGGCGGGCCTTCCTGCCTTCCTCGGCGAGTAGAGCGTCTTTTACCGTGGCCTCCGATTGCATTCTTTTTCGTTGCTCCCTTGCATGGCGCACCTCCACGTATCCGTTGGCCAATTCCAGGCCCTTCCAGTAGACTTCAAAGCGTCTTGCGCGACCATTTTCGATTCTGGCGTAGGCAGCCAGCTCTTCGGGGTAATCGTAGATGGCAACAATGTGTTCAGAATTCAGGGATGGCTCAACATAGTTCAGAAATAGAGTAAAGAAGTACTCTTCGTACCGTCGCTTCGCATCGGGCGCATCGTGGGCAAAATGACCTCGTTTGAGGCAGTAGATTCGAATGGTCTCAAAGTCCAGAGATAGTCCAAGGATACTCTGAAAAAGCTCTTCCATTCGAAATACTTGCAGTTGCGGAATTACATCCTGGGCCGACCGCGACTCCTGATTTTCAAGAAGGCAGGCTATGAGCGCATGGATTAGCTGAATCGAATTCTGTTCGTCCGTTTCGGTGGCGTACCATTCGAGCATCAGAAACTCGGATGTATGCAGCGGACCGGATTCGCGACCCCGAAAGCAATGGGCGATCTCGAACAGATTGCATCGTAGATCGGCCCATAGAACCTTTAGATTGAATTCGGGGCTCGTTATTAACGTTGCATGTCCTTTGCCCGCTTCCTGCAGAACTTCAAAGGGGTACAGAAAGGGCTCCGTCGTTGCCCAGGGATTCAGAATGGGAGTTTCGACTTCCAGAAATCCCCGATCCTCGAAGAATGTGCGCACTCTTCGAATGCTTCGGGAGCGCTGCTTCCAGGCTTCCGGCGCCAGGCGACGTATCATTCTGCCTCCATAAAGATTTCAACCTTCGCCGATTCAGGACTCAGGTCGTCCAGAGTCAGCCCCGCCCGAAATCCAGCCACAGAAAAGAGCAGGCTGGGGCTTACTCCTTGCGGCAACCGAATCAATTCAAAATCATTAACCGAATCCTTGAACATAGTTGTACTTCCCTGCGAAGTCTGGCCGGGCGGCCCTGGAATCAATGGATCTGAATCGATGCGGTATAGATCGTGACACTTTAGATTCTTTTTCCAGTCGATGGGGCCCGTCTGTGCATTTACATCGCATCCATCGCGATCCACTTTTGTTGGCAGGCTATCATTTCGGAACAAATAGTTCACGGAACGCAAGGCCACGGGTATGCGAAACTCCAGAATGCCCGATTTCTGAGTTCCATCGGGTCGCAAGATTAGCACCCTGGTGGAATCGGCCAGATACGTCACCTCCCAGTTTTTTCCGGAGGAAAGCATAGGATTACCCACCCGCTGGGATCGGCTGGAAGAAGGAAGCACAACGGCCAATGCACGATTGGATTGTTGCCAGTGGATTCGATACAACAAGGACCGATTCTTTTCCTGGCCCGCAATAAAGTAGGGCCCTTCGGAGAAGAAGAGCGACTCCAGCCGCAGGGTGTCCCGGTTTAGAATCCAGAGTTCACCGCGAACAAATGCCAGACCTCGTAGTTGGGCGCATGGAGCTTCGAGACTACCGGTTAACTGAAATGTCTCTGGATCGAAGCGTTGGATGCTGCCGGACGCGCCATCGGTAATCCATAGCTGACCTCTATAAAAAGCAATGTCCCGGGCCTCTGGCATATGCGTTTCGCCTGAATAGGCAATACGACCGGTTTCCGGATTGTACACATGTACCTTGCCATTTCCTTTTTCCAGTAAATAGATTACCCCCGGACCGAAGGCAATTCCGGCAACCCGGTCTACCTTTACAGATAGGCGATCCACCTGTTTGCCGGTAATCGGGCTGTAACGGAAAATTGCATTTCTGGACCCTGCGTAGATGTAACCATCAAAGGGCGAGAATCGAATCCCGTAGATATATCGGTTACCGTAGAAATGGCCCTGTAAGCGGCCTTTCGTATCGGCCCGGTATAGTTTGCGGCCGCTGAGCTCGGTGAACCAGAAATCCTGCCCATCATGGGTTAGGCCATAGGGTATACCGGGTACCGGAAATCCGGTGGTTTCGGCGGCGATGGGAAAGGCAAATAGTAGTGCGGCGAAAATTAATCGATAGCCTGGCATGCTAAACACCCTTTAGTAATCCAGGGTCACATCGGACATAAATTTTTTTTTCTTGCCGCCAGAGCCTTTTGTTCGTCTATTGATTTAGAATGATTTTAAATCCAAAGCGCGTTTAAAACCATTCGGGAGGTTGCCTTGAAAGCAGAAAATACCACAAAGCGGCGAACCCGAACCCAGGGGAATACTGATTCAGATGCTAGCGATTCCATTCTGAATTGGTATCTCAATGAGATCCACAAGATCCCCATGTTATCGCGAGAGCAAGAGTTCGAAGTGGCCACGAAAGCCCGCGAGGGCGACCGGCCTGCTCGGGATTTGCTTGTGCGATCCAATCTGCGATTTGTGGTCACTGTGGCGCGTCGTTACCAGTCCTACGGACTGAGTATGATGGACCTGATCAACGAAGGCAATCTCGGCTTGATTAAGGCGGCAGAACGCTTTAATCCTGATCGCGGCTTTCATTTTATTTCCTATGCGGTCTGGTGGATCAAGCAGTCCATACTGTTTGCAATCCAGCAGAAGTCGCATCTCATTCGCCTTCCGCTGAATCGAACGGCTGACCTTCGACGCATCGAAGAGGCCGAGCGCTGGATGGACAACCAGGACGACGTAGAATCGAATCTGGAAAATCTGGCCCAGTACGTAGATATGAAGCCAGAAGATCTCAACCACTTGCTTCGCATGAGTCGAGATCATTTGAGCCTGGATGCTCCCTTTGCCGATGCCGAGGACTTTACGCTAGGCGAAAACATCGAAGACGTCGGTGACCCAGGTCCCGAGTACACTATCGAAACCGATCAGCTGAAACGGGAGATCGAAGCGAGCCTGGATGAGCTAACTCCGCGGGAGAGAAAGGTGCTCACTCTTCGGTTTGGTCTTGGCGAAAGCCCCGTTTACTCTCTGCAAAAGATCGGGAAGATGGTGGGGCTGTCCAAAGAGCGAATTCGCCAAATTGAAAAGAAAGCAATTCGAAAGATTCGCACCGGAAAGTTTGGCCAGAAGCTGAACGCGTATTTATAGACAATAACTAGTCTGTTCCCTGCAAGAGGCGGTCTTCTGACCGCCTTTTTTTTTGAATTGATCGGTCCAGGCTTTGGAGGAGTCTGGGGCATGCTTCGGATTGGCCTGATACTCACTCCGCTCATTGCATTGATTTTGTTTCGGTATCCTGCCGAATCCATAGAATCCATGCCGCGTCTGGAATTATTGGAGTCCAGCTCCGTGGAGTATCCCGGGCCAGCTGTTAAAGATCTGCATCTGCAGTTGTTACACAAAGAAGAAGGTGTTCGCAAGATCTATCAAAGCGGCCGGGAATTCTCCATTCCGGAAAGTCTTAAAGAGTGGTCCCTCAGTGTTCCCTACGAGGGGCAGGGCTACTTTGCCTACCAGACCATCGGCTCCGAGATCGAGCATCGTAGTAGTAGCGGCGAATTATTCTGGCGCAGGGATAGTTCTTCTTATCCCATTTCCAATCCTTCGGGAACTCTTATTTTGCTCATTACCGGCGACTCAAACCGCGTGGATGTGATGGATCGAAACGGGATTCTGGTAAAAGGGGCTTCTCTGTCAGGCAGTCTACTCGTCGACTATGCATTTTCTAACCCTGAGCCAGACCAGGAAGGTCCGGCAGCCGCAGCCATTGTACTGTTTTCCGATGGCCGTTATTATTTGATTGATGCAGCCGGGAAGAAGCTGGCTTCGGATTCCATTTCCGATGACCCGGTCTTTGCCCGAAGCGTAGGGCTTTCCATTGATGGTCGTAGCTTTGCCATTCATTATGAACAGGATCGAAAGGATTACCTGGCCGCCTACGAGTGGAAAGATGGCGCTGTAAATCTGCTCTATAGGTTTAAGCTGGAGAAGAATTATCCGTACACTTTGCCTCTCGATTGCGAAGATGGCCGAATCCTCTTTGCTCCGCCGGGAGAATCGCTGGCTGTGGATGACGGAGATCTGACTCTCCATAAAAAATACGACCCGCCTGGCGATTCGCTCTATCGAGCTCAGGCCTTTGTGCCGTCTGGAGCATTGATGCAGCAACAGAATCAGATTCTTGTACTCGACCGTGAGGGTAGGTATCTGGGTCACTTCACGATGCCCGAAGCGAGTACTCCGGGCCGCTTTTTGCCATTCGAGGGACGCAAGGTCTTGTTTCAAAATCTGGCCGGCGCGTTTCGGCTGTTTCGCTACGGATCCGAAAGCGAAGCTCCCTAGCGGCCATTCGGGCGCGGGGGCGAGGCGAATCATTATCCATTAATCAGCGGTAGAGTAGATGGAAACTCCCCGGTTGCGCACTTCCAGGTCGCTGAGCAGCATTCCTATAACTTCCGTGCAATGACCGGGCTGGATATTAAAGATTAGATGATCCAGATTCTCGCGACTGATAAAAAGACCCCGTCCATGATTATCGCTCAATCCTACGGGAAGGCCGCGCTCATCCAGAGTAACCTGCCGCTCCAATCGCTGCAAAATATCGGTACGGTTTAAACCTCCGGAAAAGTCCCGAACGACAAGCACACAGTAATTGCGAATGATTCCGGCTTCCAGCTCAATGCGATTTCGGCCCGGCTCATCGCTTCTGCCATATACCATGGCATTGCTCATCAATTCTTCCAGAATTTGGCGCACGATCGAAGGAGCGCCCGCCCGCGCTAACAATTCGGTAGCCAGATCGCAGCTCCGATCTTTCTCTTCCGGCGTTTCGATTGTCAGTCGATAAAGCTGCCCCGGCGAAGGCACGAATTCTTCCTCTTTCAGCATTCGGTGCGCTGCCGCAAAGCTCAGCGCCTCCACATTGCTTTCCGGGAAATACTCTCCGATCCCAAAGATCCGCTTATCCAGGAGTTTCCGGATCATTACGTAGATGAAGTGCAAATCCAGGAATGTTGACTTGGGTATGACGTTCCAGATGGATAGTTCGCGACAGTATCGGATATAATCGTTGATGTCGTAGGCGGTCATAAGCGCAAATGGCCGGCCAGGGAAGGACTTTCGGTAGAGTTCGATGAGCTCGAGTCCGCCCATTTGCGGCATCCGTATATCGGTGAGCAGGAAATCCACAGATTCATTCTGGCAGATATCCCAGGCGTCGACGCCATCGGCCGCCTGCAGCACATCGAAATGCAGCGAAAGAAAATCGGCGATGGCCGTCCGAATCGACGGAATGTCATCTACGACCAGTATCTTGTGTTTGTTCAACCGTCTACCTCTGTCTTTCTAAATGGCAGGGAAACCAGAAACCGTGTGCTTTTGCCGATGGTTCGGACCCGCAATCGACCGTTATGCTCGCGCACAATTCCCAGAGAAATGGACAACCCCAGGCCGGTACCCCGTCCGTCTGCAGACCTGGTATAGAAGGGGACAAAAATCCGTCGGATCTGATCGTCGGGTATACCGCCTGCATCGTCTTCGATGATGATATGCACATAGCGTTGGGACCGACGCATATCTACACGAATCTCTCCAGGGGAGTAATCATACGCTTGCAGAGAGTTCCGAAAAAGATTGACGAGCATTCGTTCGATTTTTTCCGGATTAAAATAGAAAATCATAGTTTCATCCGGCGAGCGAATCACCCAGCGGATCTGTCGCGATAGAACGGGGTATAACCGGACGGTATTGGCTTTCGCACGCTGCACCACTCGTAGTAGATCGGCCCGATTTCTCCGGAGGTTTCCAGGGCGTGCAAGTCCCAGAATGTCCGAAACGATGCGAGCGGCCTGCCGCAGGTCTTTCTGCAATATTTGCAGCCGATGAAGAACCTCCCGACTGTCCATAGTGGTGAGGTTGGCTTCCAGGTTCTGAAGCGTCAGGCCCATACCGGTTAGCGGGTTATTGAGTTCATGTGCAATGCCGGAAATCATTGTGCCCAGGGATGCCAGGTTCTCCATGCGCAGGGATTCTTCCTGCTGTTCGCGTTGGGCCGTTATATCTTCGACAATTTCCACGAGGCGCACCCGCACGGTTTGACCCTGAATGAAATCCAGTTTTAAAGTTCGCTCGCCCTGATCGCTGGGACGATGAATGATCTTCTCTTCGCTGGGGCTGTCGATGGGGCGGTCTTCGTCGGATGTCCTTTCCGGCGTTGCGGCAACTTTCCATTCATTATCCAGCGGGCAAAAAGGACAAATAGAGTCTCGATCGTGGATCAGGCGATAGCAGGATTGACCGATGGCTTCCTTGTAGCGTTCCATTCCGGTTAATTGAAGCGCTGCTCGATTTAATCGAACGATACGATAGGCGCCGTCAATAGCAAAGGTGGCCGATGGCTGGGAATCGAGAATTGCCTCGGTTTCTTCTAACCTGCTTTTGGACAAATCCGATTCTGACACAGTCCAAAGGTGCGAGGGGCGGGGCGGGTTACAAATAAAAAAGGCCAGCCCTTTCGGGCCGGCCCACGGCTGATATCCAGGCCTTTCGGATGGAAATCAATACTTGTTGTGGTCTTCCATGTATTCGATGACGGTTTCGTTGTATTTCTGTCCGTCTTTCTTCGAATATCCGTCCACCAGGCGATAGAGCATGTTAAAATGGTCCATCAGTTTGACATAGAACTTCTGCTTGAACTGATTCCGAAGCGGAAAGTTAGCAGTGTTATG
>JAGRNC010000199.1 GCA_020440935.1 Leptospiraceae bacterium
GCCCCGTTCCCCGGGAATTGTAGCCATCTACGCCCCCTGGATAGGCATTCCTGGATCCGTCCACCAGAGTGTCGGTAATGGTGGCCCGTCCTTGAATGCGACTTCGAGTGGTAGTGCTCTGCAGCGCCACAGATCGATGCACATCGGTTCCATTCAAAACGATGACATTGCCCGTGTCAGCGCCCGCTGGATCGGATGACGGACGGTAGCCTGGCGCAGAAATATAGAATCTCCATTTTCCAGGCACTCCGGTGGTCTCCAGATGATCGCCACTAACTTCGTAAGATTGAGTTAGATAGGTAGAGTATTTTCCGGTAGCCTGTTTTTCATCGATCCAACGCTGCGCGGCTGCTGCGAGATCGGGATCATCCAGCAGGTATTGTAGACGTTCCACCGGCTGGTCCTGGGCCGGGCGAAAGCTAAGTACAGCTCCATCCACACGATTACCGGTGGCGGCATCGGTAATCTGGCCTATGATTTTAGAATTGTTGGGCCTTACCCCGATGGGCTCGGGATTAATGTCCGTTGCGGCCCCGTCGGCCCGCGCGGTAAACTGTACGGAAGTGGTGACCGATTGAAATCCTTCCTTCTGGACTCGAATACTGTATACGCCGTTTCCCAGGGTTTCGGATAGTTCGAATTCCCCGGCCGCATTGGTAGTATCCGTGTCCAATACAGTTCCATTTCCACTGAGCAGAGAAACCTGGAATCCGTCCATGGCAACATCCAGGGCAACGTTATAAATCGAGCCGTTGATATTGGCATCCGAGGCGGTAGCCGCATCCCAGGCGCTAATCAATTTCCCCGCAGATATTTGCGTAGGCGTAGACTGAATATTGCCCTGGAAGATGAAATCAACACCGGAAGCCACATCTTTATAAGGTCGCCCGCTGGATTCCTGTTCGGAACCGTACGCCACGATCACATAATTTCCGTTAACCAGCCAGTTCTCCGGATTGCGAAGATCAAAAGTAAAGTTTCCGTTCGCATCAGTAGTAGACTGGGAAACAGGATTCCCATTCGAATTGTAAAGAATTACGGTAATGCCTGCGAGCGGGCCCCCCGTTACAGATACGATGCCATCGCTATAGCCTGGCGACTCCACGCTTCCGGAGATGACACAGGGTCCCATGGAAAAAGTGGTAATCTGCGCATAGATCGGAGCCACTTCTTTGAGAGTGGGCGAACTTGTGGGGTCGTATACATAGTTGAAATCGGCATGATTGCCTTGCAGACCCTGCCCCGAAGGAATCAGTACTCTGTAGTTATTGTTTTCCAGGTCCGGAATTTGAAAGCTATATTGGCCGCTATTGTCCAGATGTACTGTGGCGATGACATTGCCATCTGGATCCACTAGCTGCACTTCCACGGATGAATAATCAAATCCGGTGTCCTGCGAATCGCCATCCATGGCCACCACCGAACCGGTGATCAGCGCTGGTCCGGACGTTGCCACTTCCTGCTGGCCGCTCGGCTGATTGTTTGGCAGCGGATTGCCGTTTGAATCCACTGGATTGGTTTGCTGCTGCGCTCCAAAAAAGAGCCACGGCATCGCTTTCTTCTTCTTTTTACAACCTGCGCTCAGCGAAGCGATTAACGCTAGCGCTATTATGGTTGAAATCCGACTGAATCGTCTCATGCATTCCCCCCGGCTTTCGCCTTTTTCCTCTTCGGGCCTATTCCCAACGCCTTATCTATTTTTATATCTATAGCAAAGGCCCTACACCGAAGGGACGAATCGATCCACTTGAATCCAACAAAAAACCATTAAAGGGTCCGGAAATGCCAAAATTTTTTGCAATCTGCGGTTTTCGCCTACATCTATTGCCTTAGATAGCGAAGTACACTTCGAGTCTATTGAAGGCGGTTCGAGAATCAAGACGCTGCTCCTTCCAGGCCTACAGAAGAAAAAACGATCGTCGATAGCCCCTAAAATTGCAAGTATGCACTTACATGCCTACAAAATCGGAAAAAGAGAACACTCCCACCCGGGAGCGAATCATCGCATCGGCCACCGAAGTATTTGCGGAGCGAGGGATTCAGGGCGCCACAACACGGGAGATTGCGGCTGCGGCCGAAATCAATGAGGTTACTCTTTTCCGGCACTTCAAATCCAAAGACCTGCTGCTCACAGCCGTGGTGCAGTCCATCGTTGCACGATATTGGTCCAGCTTTGATACCGATCCGGATTGGAAATTCGAACTACAGATCGATATCACAGACTTTGCGAATCGATACTTCAAGACGATTAATGACAATCATACGCTGTTTCGCACATTCATCGGCGAGGCGGGCCGATTTCCGGAACGCTCCAAAATGGTTATAAAAGATGCCTTCAGGCCGCTCAGGCAATCGCTCATCGATTATATCGCAGAATGTCAGAAGCGAAGCTTGATTCGCGCGGAGTTGGATCCCGAGGTAGCAGCGGATGTTCTAACAGGCATGCTGTTTTCGGCGATGCTGCGAAAGCACCGCGAGTATTCCGACCGTTCCTACATTGAAAGCGCGGTGCAAATCTTTATCGGCGGAATCATTCCCGAAGGAGGCAGATAATGGCCGAAGCCCTCGCAGCCGCGCCCGCCTCCCACGGTCTTCGAAAATGGGCCATTGTATTTACCGCATCGCTTGCTGCAATGCTCGAAATCATCGATACAAACATCGTAAATGTGGCTCTGGTAGAAATCCAGGGAAACCTGGGAGCCACCCTTGCCGAGGTGGGCTGGGTAGTAACCGGCTATGCCGTAGCCAACGTTGTTGTCATTCCCATGACCGCATGGTTGGGCGATTTGTTTGGCAAGAAGTCCTATTTCATTTTCTCGCTGGTGGCCTTTACCGCAGCATCGGTACTTTGCGGAGTATCTTCTAACCTTTACATGCTCATTGTTGCGCGAATACTACAGGGCTTTGGCGGCGGGGGGTTGCTGGCAAAAGCACAATCCATTCTGTTTGAAAACTTTGCGCCCGAAGAACAGGGCATGGCGCAGGCCATTTTTGGCGTCGGTGTCATCGCAGGCCCGGCCATCGGTCCAACCCTGGGCGGTTACTTAACAGATACTCTGGGCTGGCGCTGGATCTTCTTCATTAATCTACCGGTGGGATTGTTTGCTGCATTTATGGCGCAGACTTTCTTACCCGAAGACGATCCGGACACAAAGAAGCCAGGAAGCATAGACTGGCCGGGGATATTGCTTCTTGGATTGGGCTTAATCTGCCTGCAGATACTTCTAGAGGAAGGACAGAGCGAAGAATGGTTCGAGTCGCGATTTATCGTACTGATGGCTGTGCTTGCCGGAGCTGGCTTGATTCTGTTCGTATTTCATGAGCTGCGAGCAGATCATCCGGTTGTGGACCTACGAGTGTTGCGCTACAGTTCGGTAAGCGCAGGAAGCATATACTCCATGGTGCTGGGAATGGGTTTGTACGGCGCATTGTTTGCGATTCCGGTATTTGCCCAATCATACCTTCATTTTACCGCAACGCAAACCGGCGAGCTATTGATCCCAGGGGCCCTGGCTTCGGCCGTAACCATGATACTTCTGGGACGAGTAATCGGAAAGATGGATGCCCGGGTGGTAATCGCAGGCGGCAGCATATTTACAGCCGTCGTAATGTACATGTTCGCCGATATCAATCCGGCCACCAGCGAAAAGGATTTATACTGGCCTTTGATCTTTCGCGGCGTGGCCACCGTTATGATGTTTTTGCCGCTTTCGCTGGCCACTCTCAGCCCGGTGCCAAAGAAGGACATCGCATCGGCTTCCGGATTTTACAATCTTACGCGACAGATGGGCGGAAGCATTGGCATCGCCACCATGACCACGATACTGGCGCATCGACAGGCAGTGCATCGGGCCAATCTTGCCGAACGAATTACTGAATTTTCCACGGCCACCCAGGAACGGCTCGCCGCGATGACGCATTTCTTTATGAATTCCGGCCTGGACCCTGACTCGGCGCGCCAGAAAGCTCTGGGAATGCTGGACGGTATACTGAATGGACAGGCTGCCATTCTTTCCTTTGCCGATATTTTTCGCCTGGTTGGCATTCTATTTCTCATCTCGCTGCCTTTGATCTTCTTTCTGGGAAAAGGCGGAAAAGCAAAAGGAGGACCGGCCCATTAAAAGCAACGCCAATGGATCGGAGGTATTATATGGCACCCTGGAACAAAAAGAAATTAGAAGAAGAACAGAGCGTACTGAACGCAGAAACTACAGGAGAATTTTTATATATGCACGAACAAAACGAAGATAAAAAACAGAACTCCGGCAAATGGCGCCTGATCGTAGTGGCTTCCCTGGCCGTAGTTGGCCTGGGATGGGCCGGCTTCTTTATTCACGATCTACTAACCCATGAAGATACAGAGGATGCCTACGTTCAGGGCCATGTTCATATCGTATCGCCACGGATTACCGGAGTTGTAGACTCTGTGCTTGTAAAAGACCACCAGCAGGTACATAAAGGCGACGAGCTTGTGCGCCTCGACCCGGCCGATTATTCCCTGGCGGAACATGAAGCGGCCGCCAACTATGAAAAAGCGCGTGCCGATTTCGCGCGAGCCTCGGGATTATTGAGCGCCCATGCAATTTCGCGCGAAGAGTACGATCGGCTTCGCACGACAGCCCAGGTGATGAAGGCCCGATTGGAGCAGGCACGATTGCAGCAATCATATACAGTTGTAGAAGCCCCGGCCGATGGTCAGATTGGAAAGAAGAACGTAGAAGTGGGCAACCGAGTGCAGCCAGGTCAGTCGCTAATGGCCGTGGTGGAAAAGGAAGTCTACATCGAAGCGAACTTCAAAGAAACCCAGCTTGCCAATCTTAAGCCAGGAATGAAAGCCGAGATCAACATCGATGCCATTCCAGGAAAGACCTTCACCGGTACCATTGAAAGTATTTCGCCGGCCAGCGGCGCCCAGTTTGCACTTCTACCGCCCGACAATGCCACGGGTAATTTTACCAAGGTAGTGCAGCGAGTGCCCGTGAAGGTAACTTTTGATAATTCCATCCATGGTTACGAAGATCGCATTCTTCCAGGGCTTTCGGCTGTGGTGAAAGTCGCCATTCCCTGATTTCTATAGATTACTGGAAAAACAAATGGAAACTAAAACAAATCGCTCTCATCGAAGGTCTGTTGAGCCGATGCGCACACAGGGCGCCGCCGCAAATGCTGCTGCCTTCGAATCCGGAGCCTCGCGCTATCTTCCGTTCCGCACCAGCCCGCGCATTTTTGCAGCGATGGCGATTGCCGTCACCGGCCTGATATTTTTCGCCGGAAACTGTGCGGTAGGGCCCGACTACGAGCCACCGGTCGTTGAGTTACCGCAGACCTGGGGCTGGAAAAAGGCCTCTCCCGCCGATAACCTGAATCCCGGACAATGGTGGAAAATA
>JAGRNC010000200.1 GCA_020440935.1 Leptospiraceae bacterium
ACATCGTTAAACCCGATGCGATCTTTTCGCAATCGTTCGGGCTGTACTTCGACCAGGTATTCGCGGCCGCGGTAACCAAATAATTCGACTTCGGCCACGCCATCGATATCGTAAATGTAATCCTCTAAATGCTGCGCCGTCTGACGAAGCTTGCGATACCCTTCCAGCCCGCCTCCGCCGCCATACAAGGCCACATCCACCACCGGCTGCGTATCGAACGTAATCTCTTCTACTACGGGTAGCTCCGAATTATCGGGCAGATCGTCTATTGTTGCATCCACTGCATCTTTGATGTCCTGGATAATCTTTTTTTTGTCCGATGCGTTGGGATCAATTTCCAGAACGAATACGCTGATGTTTTCCAGGTTGTACGAGTTTACCTTGTCCAGGCCACTAATCGAACGAAGCTCTTTCTCTATGGGAACGCTTACAAGCTGCTCGATTTCATCGGGCGAAGCTCCGGGATACAGAGTGGTAATGGAAACCCGATCGAAATTCACATTTGGGAAAGCTTCCCGATTCATTCGTAGAATTGTGGTGGTTCCGGCCAGGAGGATCATCACTACGAGAAGATTGATAAACAGCCGCTGCCGTACGAAGAAATGGATTATTCTGATCATATGGTTTCCGTTTGAATGTGGTCCCGGATAACGAAACGACCCGTTCGGATGGGCCGAAGCGGGTCGTACTTTGATGGAGCAATGCCGGATTTATTGAGACCGCGCATTGGTTCCAATCGGGAGGTTCAATCAACCAGGAAAATGGATCTTAGTCAATCGAGTAACTTACGTTACAGCAGTTTTTTGGCAAAACCGGGGATTGAATGGCCTGGGCAGAACAATGGACGCCTTTGTAAGGGCTGGTATCCTTCAACATTCGTGAATAAAAATACGCAGAAGATCCACTGGGCTTCGGAGGCTACTGCCAGAGGCTTCTCAGTTCCAGCAAATACACATAAGATACGCGCTATTGAGGCTACCATCACATGGTTGATTTACTGCGAACCGAATATGAGTTCCGGCTGTAGTGGTAATCGAGCCTTGCGAGCCAAATGCGCTGGAAGTTCCATCGGTGCTATCTGCGCAATTGTAGGTTCCATCATAGGCTCCTCCGGTCAGGGTCATGGACCAGTAGAATGGGGTTGGAGTGACGTTGGCCACAGCCGCAGTTTGCAAAGAATTGGTCAGCGGTCCGCTTAGAAAAGTTCCCCAATCGGAGGCCACTTCAATGCCGCTCACTGATGTGAGCGCTCGCGCGGCGGGAACGCCGTAATTGGCCGCTGCCATCGTCAATGGGTCCGAGGAATAACTCAATACGGCCAGATGGTTTGTGCATCCCAGCGTAGGATAACTTACGCTTTGCATGTTTGCGCACGCTGTATTTGTTGTGGCTCGTGGTCCGAGAGCCCCGGTTACGGTTGCTGAGTCGGTATATATATAAAAAATAGGAGTGGCCGCTGGCGTGGTGGCTCCCGCGCTTCCCGATGCGCATGAAGAACCCGAGCATCGAAGCAAATTGTAAACCAGGAATTCCGATTCAAGCGGGTTGCCTGCATTCTCGATATTCGATGCCGGGCAATGCAGAAAGGGAATCAAGCCCGCCAGCGCAAAGGCGCGAAATACCTGGCGCGCCCGGATCGAAATCGGGCTCGAGTGAGAGTCGGCCCTTTTAGCGTTGCATTTATTCATGGTTTTTTCTCTCCCTCCGCTAGAATCTCCATTGTACTGTTAAGCCCTGAAACGTATTCGCCTGGAAGTGGTCCGATGCATACCGACGCGCATCGCTGGGCCCAGCCAAAAAAAGCGGCGCAAGGGTAGGTCCGTTGTTGGTACTATGACTTTGCATACTGGAATTGGGCGCCCGGGCCGCATCGAACAGGTTCCATAAATACACAAGACCAATAAACCACCCTGCATTCTGCATATAGCTATAATGCCGATTTGCAGAATGCTGGAAAGAGCGATATGGTTCGCTGTAATTGTAGAGATAGAGCGGATCCGAAAGCTGCGAAACGGTAGGCAGCGGACTCAGCCTCAGAGTATCCAAAATCAAATAGGAGGGAGCGAATGGATTTCCTGTGTTTGCCAGATCCGACTTTGCCTGGCGGTAGCGCCGATTATTTTCGTATATGGCGAATCCGCCGGCCGAAATGGCCATGGCAAAACCCAATCCCTTCCAGCGCTCGCCGCGAAGATACTGACCCGCGCCCGGAACCAGGGCTGATTTCCACACTGCGTCCCAGTCGATGCCGGTTGGTTTCGTCGGATTTGGATCTGGATCCTGTTGCGCCCTGGTATCGCTGCGATCTTGCTTCTGGACATTGGGCCTCGTTTCTTTCTCGGATTCTGGTTCGTTGTTTTCCTTTTGCTCCGCTGGCCTGGAAGTGGAATCGTCGTTTCGGTTATTCCGTACAGTATCTTCGCTGGATTTTTGTGCTATCCGGTCTACCGCTTCTTTGAGTTTCCGATTGGCCTGTTCTTCCTTTTTTCGCAGTTCTGCTTCTTTCCGTGCATCTTCGATTCTGGCTTCTTGTTCGGAGATCCTCTCTGCTTCCTCATCCCTGGAGTCGCGCAACGGATGATCATATAGGACGCGCACAATTTGAGCTTTCTGGATGACTCGGACCTCATCGTCATTTTGCAGGACGATGCTTTCGGAGCTCTGATTTACTATGGTTCCTTTGAGAATCTCTCCATTGCGCATGAGCACGGAATCGCCCAGAAGCGCTTGTGGGACCAGGATCAACAGAGCAACCGTCTGGGCTCGTTGGCAATGTGCAAGAAAAGTCATTGCATATTGTTTGACGTCACAATGTTGCCCCTGACCGACTCTTTTTAACTTCCGTTCGGTTACTTTTAGAGCGTTACAGGGAGAAACCGGCGCGCTCGAGTTTCCTTGCAGCTCAATACTGAATCGCTTCTAAATCCAAACCGGACCGAATGTTCAATACAGGCCCGGCGGGCTCTAAAACTCGACTCGCATTTTTCTGTTCGCCATTTCTTCTATCATCGATATCCGCTCTGGCAATACATGCGAATCCGCCCCCGTTTCCTTTATTCCAGGACGCTGGATTGGCTTTACATTTCTACGGCGTAACCTGCTTAATCGGTATGCGAATGTGAAGATATGTGTACATCCGATGGAATCCGCCCCGGAAGAAAACCAGCAATGCCCTGGATATTGCATAATCGTATATCGGTGGCAGGAATCCTAGTGGCCCTCGCTTCTCTAATTGCTTGCGAACCGTCTTCGTCGGATCCGTACGCATTGTCCGCAGAATCCAGCCCGAATCAGCAGTCTTTAACTTCCAGAGCCGACGACAAAGGCAGTTCGGCAAAAGGGCCCATTGTTCTGGAGCTATTTACTTCGCAAGGATGCTCCAGTTGTCCTCCAGCGGATCGATTGCTCCGCGAATTGAAAAGTCAAAGCGATTCGTCAGAATCCCCGTTTCCGCAGGATTTGATTGTTCTTTCGGAACATGTAGATTACTGGAATCGCCTGGGCTGGACCGATCCGTATTCATCTTCTAAGTTTAGCGCCAGACAACAATCGTACGCACAACTCACCGGCGATCAGGTTTACACTCCTCAAATGGTGATTCAGGGCAAGTATTCGATGGTGGGGCATTCGCGCTCGGAGATTGTGCCTGCGATTCGCAGAGCCGCTGCGATGCAGCAACATAAAATAGAACTTGGATTTGTCATTCCTCCAGGGCGGACGAACGTTTCGGTGGAAGCCAGGATCGCCGGCTATTCCGGTCCCATCGTACTTTTCCTGGCCGAAGATGGGATTCAAAATCATGTACCTCGTGGCGAAAATGCCGACCGCGATTTGCTACACGACGGAGTTGTGCGCGATTTAAAGAATGCAAGCTGCGCCAAGGGCAAGTGCAAGGGCGAGCTGGACCTCAAACCAGAGTATCATTTTCAGAATCTTAGAATTGTAGCGTTGCTGCAGGAACCTGGCGGTCCGATTCACGGTGCAGCCCAGCTGTCGCCGGCTGATGGTAAGAAATCAAAATGATGTCCTCCCGGCACACATCGGCGATGTGCTGATTCTGCGCAGATGATTGCGCCGCTGCATGCGGACCAATCCATGGAAATACGGAGCAGGCACATCGGGCTTATCCTGGATCTGACACAGTTATTCTCGCATGCGGCAATTCCGACATTCTTCTATACCAGGAAGGGATCGACGTGTCGCCCCTACCAGTTCACAGTCTGGTAGTAGCAAGGATGTAAATAGGTCAAACTACGATACGGGATATCGCCGATAGTGGCGGCAAGGCTGTGTAATCGGGCTCGCACTTGTAGATAAAATGCGCGAAAGGCCGGGTGATTATGGGACTGCGGATTGCTCATAAAGATCCAACCCACTCCATATTCGGGATACCACTGCATTGTGCCGCCCATTCCGTACCAGAGGGCTGCATGGTTCAAAAAGAGATTCTTGCCATTCGCATTCCAGATCCTCCATGAAATACCGCGGTACTCTACATAGGGACACTGCGGCCGTGGGGCCGGAGTGCCAAACATCTCCTGATAGCTTTCCTCCGAGATAATCCTATGACCGCGATAAATGCCGTGATCCAGTAGCATGATCAAAAACTTTCGCATATCTACAGTGGAGGTCCACAATCCAGCAGCGCCATCGGTCTTGTAATCGGCGCTGCTATTTTGCATGTCCATGGGCTTCATTAGAAATTCCTGGAGATACCGGTGCAATGGCATCCCGCTCACCACGGCCACCAATCGTCCCAGCATTCGATAGCCGTTATTGGAGTAGGCAAACCTGGTCCCTGGCGGTGCATTGCGGAAGCCGCCTTCGCTTACTCCCGATGTGTGCGTTAGTAAATGGCGGACCGTAACCTGTGGCCAGGTCGGATGATAGGCAATGATTCCCGGCAAATAAGTATTGATTGGTTCGTCCAGATTCAGCTTTCCTTTTTCGGCAAGCTGCAAAATGGCCAGCGCCACCCAGGGCTTGGTAAAGGATACCACGGGGTATTGTTTCTGAATCGATGCATGCACCGCGCGCTGATACAGTACGTTTCGATCGTTGACCAGGGCCACAGTGACCGTTTGGATCCCGTAGATTCGGGCTGTCTGTTCAATCCAGTCATCGAATCGTCGGATCTCCTCGTCGATCTTGCGTATCTTTTCCGGCTCGGCCCGATCTTCCAGAGCCCATGTAAGGTTTTCGAAGCGGTAATAATGTCCAGTGGCGTCCGACTCGGGGATGGTATCTGGATACAGGCTCATGGTTTCCGGACGTGGCCGATCGGGACCGTACTTTAGCTGGCATTGAAGGGAGGAGAGCATGACAAACAGGGCCAGACATACGATTTGCAGGCGG
>JAGRNC010000201.1 GCA_020440935.1 Leptospiraceae bacterium
GGCGACTTTGCGTAGCGGTTGCACTTGCTCTCCGCTGTTTGCACAGAAATGTAGCTCCACACGATCCAGTCCTTTCTCCGAAATTACATATTTCTCATGATTTGCATCAGTACTGGCAGGCCCCTTCATTTTTCTGGGCTGGTTCTCGCGTAGTTCGCGATTTACCGAAACCTGGATAGTGGCTCCCGGCATTCCAAGCTGAGCTAGCTCCTCAGAGAGTTTTTGCTCCAACGAACGAATCACGGAGCGGCGCCGCATGGAAAGATCTTCGCTGGTTTCCAGAAGCTCTGCTTCCACTACCTTTAGCTCAGATTGTAAGAGTTCGGATTGTTCTTCGCTCATTTCAATGCTGGAAAGTTCGGCCAGAAAATCGTTCAGCGCGGCCTGCACTGTGGCCGTACTACCGCCATATTTTTTATGAAGCCTTCGGTAACCGGCCAGGCGTTCCTCCACGTCTTCCAGTCGTTCCGGCGAGAATTGCATTCTGTCCTTTTCTGCGCGCAGAAAATCCGCCACGGCCTCCAGACTATAGAGAGCGTCCCTGAGATACTGCACATTGGTGTCTATTTCCGGATGGATGGATGCATGTTTCTCCAGGATGGACTCCAATTTTTCGATGCCATTTAGAATGCTGGGATCTTCCTCTTTGAGTAACGAGTATCCCAGATAGAAATCCTGGTACAATCGGCCGCTGTTTTGAACCATGGCCTTTTCCTGCTCCAACTGCTCGAATTCTTCTTCTCTTGGTCCAAAGGAGTCTACTTCTTCGATGGCAAATCGGAGGAAATCGAGGCGGCGCTCTTTTTCGTGCTCTTCCATTTGCACCGAGCGGAGTTTGCGTCGTATATCCATAACTCGGCCGTGTAGAGTAGAGACCCTTGCAGCAAGTTGTACGGTGCCGGCGTAAAGATCTAAATAGTCCAGGTGCGTTTCTGGTTCCAACAATCGTTGATGATCATGTTGCCCGTGCATTTCTACCAGCATACCGGTGAGCGATCTAAGCTGAGACAATTTGAGACTCGCTCCGTTGGCTGTGACTCGCCCCCTGCCTTCTGGAGAAATCTCTCTGCGCAGGTTTAGATACGGGCCATCCAATGGCACCGAATGCTGCTTCATTACAGTAGAGACCTGGTCCGTATTCAGCGGAGAGAGGTCAAAGATGGCCTCGACTACCGCACGACTGGCGCCGTTGCGGACCAGACCGCCGCCTGCTCTTGCCCCCAGGACGCAATCCAGCGCCTGCAGAATGAGAGATTTACCCGAACCGGTTTCACCGGTAAGTGCATTAAAGCCCTGTTCTGGACGAAACCGGACTTCTTCCATTATTCCGAAGTTTTCTACCCTGAGCTCGATTAACATGACGCCTGTATAGTGCTATACAGATTTTACGCAATCATTTTTTACCCCTATCGGTCAAAAAACTGCGACGCTGGGGGGAATGGATCGACGGCAAACCGTAGACTTTGATCCTGGCGGAAGCATGGAGCGCACTGTACGAAACCTACGATGGTTTCATTACCTTTCCCTGTTCCTCTGGATTTTTTCCATAGCTACAATGTTTCTGGGGCCTCTCGTGCGCGCCGAAAATGCCGGCCTTTCCTGCCCCGATTGGCCACTCTGCCACGGTCATGTGGTGCCTCCTTACGAGTACCGTGTATTTCTGGAATTTATTCATCGCGTTTTTGCCGGGTTTCTGGTGGGAACCACCTTTGTGCTCTGGTTGCTACTTTCCTGGCTGGATCGAAATCTGCGCCAGAAATTCGGGCATTGGACTTTGCTGGCCGGACTATTGTTATCCATGCAGATCTTTCTGGGCGGACTCACCGTCTGGCTAAAGCTCGATGCCTACATCGTTAAATCGCACCTGCTCACGGCATTGCTATTTCTATCTGTTGTGCTCCTGGTCTGGCGTCGCAGCCAGATTCTATTGAAAACAGGCAAGCTGGAGAAAAGACCGATTACAACGGCTGTGCTCCTGCAACGGATTCTGGTAGTGCTACTGTTCGTTCAAATCTATCTGGGAGGCCGGGTAAGCGCCAATGAGGCGGGGCTGGCCTGCACCGATTTTCCGGCCTGCTATACATACCAGGACCAATCTTCGGGCAAAAAGGATTCGGTTTACTTTCCACCGATGACAGGGCACACCGAAATGCATATCAGCCATCGATTGGGCGGCTATGCGCTTTTCTTCTATATAGTAGGCTTGATTTTCCTGGGTCGGGGTACTTTCCGATTTCGCAGAAACGCAATCCTCCTCGGTCTGCTTTGCTTGCAGATACTTCTGGGCGCACTGAATGTACTGTACAGTCTGCCCGTGCCCATAACGGTGTTGCATTCGGCCATGGCCATGACCTTACTGATTGTGGCGGTGCTCACAGCCATCGACACACGGCAACGATATGGAGAATACTGAGAATCGACTGAAGCTATTATATCAGCTTTTTAAGCCCGGACTGGCCTTCTCTATTGTAATCACAGTTGTCCCAGCCCTGCTACTGGGCCCGCACGTACCTTCGCTATCGATAATCTTCTATACTCTGCTCGGCACCGGCCTTTCCGCCATGGCCTCCTTTGCTTACAATCAGTTGCTGGAGCAGCGCACCGACGCAATGATGAAGCGCACCGCAAAGCGGGTACTTCCGTCGGGAAAACTGGATCCTTTGCTGGTGCACGTTGTGGGCTCCAGCATGCTGGGCGCGGGGATCTTGATCCTGCTTCTGAAAGCAGGCTGGCTAGCCGCCGCTCTGGCTCTGTTTTCTTTTCTATTCTACGTATTTGTTTACACCCTGGGATTGAAGCCCCATACCGAGCACTCCACGGTTCTGGGCGGAATTTGCGGCGCCATTGGCCCGCTGATCGGGGAAGCTGCCATCCGGCACACTATCACACTGGACGGTGTGCTACTATTCCTGCTGGTTTTTCTGTGGCAGCCGCCGCATTTCTGGGCACTTGCCATATTTCGCCTGGAAGACTACAAGGCGGCGGGCTTCCCCTTGCTTCCCATCACAAAGGGCATCCCTCTAACCGTGCAGCAGATGATCTTCTATCAGTTGCTATTGTGCATTACCATCGTCCTTCTCTGGTTTCCGGCCGGCATCGGAAGCTACGTATTTCTGGTTTTTTCCCTGATTCCAGGCCTCTACATTCTGGGTCGGATGATTGCATTGCGAAAGGATCCATCGCCCCAGGCCACCCGATCGGTTTTCTTTCTTACCATTTTCCATAATATGCTCTGGCATGGTTCCCTTACCCTGGAATTACTCTGGAAGAAATGGTAGGGCCTGATTCGCTGGGTCCGTGGAGCGCAGACATCCCTTAGTTTACACTATTGCCGCGGCGGGCCTGATCTTCTTTTTATGGATGCATCTGGGCCTGGAGTCTTCGCCTGCGCATCATACCCTGGGATTCGTGGGGCTGATCGCAGCCCTCTGGATCTCGGAAATCATTCCACTGGGTGCCACCAGTTTACTTCCATTAATCTATCTGCCGCTGGCGGGGATCGTTACTCCCGGAGCACTGGCCGAATCCTATTTCAATTCCATAATCTTTCTATTTCTGGGCGGATTCCTGCTGGCTGCAGCTATGGAAAAATGGAATCTACATCGACGCATCGCGCTTTGGATTCTAATGATTACGGGAAGGCAGGTTGTGGCAGGCTTCATGATTGCTTCGGCCTTGCTTTCCATGTGGATTTCCAATACAGCCACGGCGATGATGATGCTTCCCATTGCCGCCGCCGTACTCAGTCGATTGGATGGCGATTCGTGGAATAGACCGGTTTATCTGGGCGTTGCGTACGGCTGTTCCATTGGAGGCATTGCAACGTTGATCGGCACTCCGCCCAACCTTGCTCTGGCACGAATCTACAAGCAAAGCTTTGGAGCGGAGAGTTTTCCCGGCTTCACCGAATGGATGCTTATGGCCTTTCCCCTGGCATTGATACTACTGGCTGTGGTCTACATCATTCTGCACAAAGTTCTGTACCGCACCGATTCCGCTCAATCTCTAAATCGCGGCCAATGGTCTGTGCAATTAGACGAATTAGGACCCATGACGGCAGAAGAGAAATCGGCTGGAATTTTATTCGCCACCACAGCTCTACTCTGGATCTTTCGCAGTCCCATCGAATTGGATTCCTTTCGCCTTCCCGGATGGATCGATGCTTTGTCCGGCTTCGAACATGCGAAGCAGATCAATGATGGCGTAATAGCGCTGGCCATGGCAACCCTGGGATTTCTGCTGCCTGCGCCGTCGCACAAAGGAAAGCGTATTCTCGAGGCAGCGGATCTGGATCGAATTCCCTGGTCCATCCTGCTATTATTCGGCGCTGGCTTCGCTCTGGCTTCGGCCTTCGAATCCAGCGGACTTTCGCAGCAAGCGGGTTCCCTGCTTCAATCAATTCGACCGGATAATGTTTTTCTACTTTTATTGCTGATCAATTTTTCGATGAACATGATGACCGAATTCACATCGAATACAGCCACGGCACAGATCATTCTGCCGGTCATCGCAGCTCTGGCAAAAGAATCTGGATTGCCCGCCCTGGGATTGATGGCAGGCGTAACATTTTCGGTAAGCATGGCATTCATGATGCCGGTGGCGACTCCGCCCAATGCCATTGTGTTTGGAAGCGGGAAGTTGAAAATCGCCGACATGGTAAAATCGGGCTTAATTCTGAATCCTATTACCGCGCTGATCACCAGCGCATATTGTTACTGGCTATTCTTTTAGAGCGAATGACCGTTGCCGCAGCGCTCTTTTCCTGATGATTGCGCCGGTGCGCCAGCAGTTGGATCCCATTACTTCCCCGGAGGTCGAGCATGCGAAAAGCGAAATGCAACTATTCATACAAATCTAAAGATTGGCAACGCACCGCATGCGACTGGTCACTGCTTTAAGCGTTGTATTCAAGTCGCCAGTGGCAAATGTAATCCGCCAGCCAGCGCCCGGAAGCGCTTGATTTGTTGTAGAAGTCCAGTATAGATTTGCGGCGGTGTTCGGGAAGAAGGTGCCGTTAATCACAGTGCCAGTCTGGGTAAAGTCAACCAGACTCAGCAATTCTGCGGCAGAAGGCAGGCGCCAGGATTTACCCGATAGACTCAATGTATTGCAGTACTGCAGCGCGCTCTGCCAGTTTGCTGTTGTTGGCGAGCCGCTGCAAGAGGTATCATTGCTCTGGCCGTTGGAGCATTTCTGCCAAACCAGGCGACTGGAAGCGTCGCTAATTGTGCCATCGCCGTTGTCGGTAAACTCGGGAGAACGCAGCGATTGTGAGGCCACACATCTTACATAGTTAGTTCCCGATTTGGCTACATTCAAAACAAAACCGCTGGTGAAGAACACCACC
>JAGRNC010000202.1 GCA_020440935.1 Leptospiraceae bacterium
GTCGCGAATGGATTTATTTCTTCCCGTGGAGAACCAATATTTACCTTTGAGAAAAAGATGGCCTCTATCCACTTTTTGAATGCCGGCCAAGCATTGCAAGGTGGTGGTTTTTCCGGAGCCCGACGGACCAGTAAGCAAGAGCAACCCACTATCCGATTTCGCCTCCACGTTCAAGGAAAAGGAGCGCCCGGCACCGCGTATGGTATGGCTGAAAGCGAATTCGATCATTTTGCCGGCTCGAACCCAAATAACAGGAGGGCCCTGTGCATGGCCGTCGATTTCTTCATGAACTGGATGAATTGAATAGCGGAGGATTTGTGGGAGCTGGCCGCAACCACGGCTGCCGGATAGCGAATCTGGATTCCAGGATTCAGAACGGCAATCAGGCGAAGCTCGCTCGACTTCAGTTGATAATCGCTTCTATAAACAATTGCTGCGTCCACTTCGCCCTGTACCACATATTGCAATGCCTGGCGTACATTGGCTGTGAGCAGTAGTTTACTGTAAACCAGACCGTACAGCCCCATTTTTATTAATGCTCGTTCGCCGTACCGGCCCGCCGGAACAAATTGTGGATCACCCATGGCAATTCGCAACACTTGCGGCGAAAGTAGATCGTACACGGTTCTCACGGTTTTATTGGCCGCAGGGGTGACGAGCGCCAACGAATTGTAGGCCACCGTCTGTACTCCGTCTTCCACCAATCCAGCATCGATGGCGCTTCGCATACCCCATTCATCGGCCGAAATTAAAACATCGGCAGGAGCGCCCTGTTCAATTTGCCGCACCAAATGACCCGATCCGGCGAACTGAAATACGGGACGGATTCCAGTCTGCTTTTCAAAGGCCGGGCCAATGCGCTGCATTACATTTGTGAGACTGGACGCCGCCGATACAACAATTTCGGATGTCGCTTTGTTCCTCGCTGGAGCCGGCTCTCCCTGGATGGACTTGCCGGGCTCGGGATTAATGTGCGATGTGAACAGTAATGAAAATAAAGTAATACATCCTATGGCAAATGGCCTTCTGGCTTCCCACCGTTGCGCGAAAGGCGGATAAGAGCCGTTTGCTGTGGAGCGATCGGTAAAGGGGAGAATCAAATGCCATCCTTTTGCATTCTCTGGGATAGTAGTAATACTCCAATGCATAACACTGATGCGGTAAGCGATAGCAGTAGCGCTTTGCCCTCATAGCCCGATTCAACGGCGCTGTAAATGGCCAACGATATGGTCTGGGTGCGACCAGGGATATTTCCGGCCACCATCAATGTGGCGCCAA
Organism: Leptospiraceae bacterium; assembly: GCA_020440935.1. Classification (GTDB taxonomy): domain Bacteria; phylum Spirochaetota; class Leptospiria; order Leptospirales; family Leptonemataceae; genus UBA3465. The sequence continues at coordinate 1,279 of JAGRNC010000202.1, forward strand.
ATTCCCCCACCGAACGCGCGAAAGCGAGAAGGATACCCGCCAGGATTCCTTTCCAGGCCAGAGGCAGGGCCAGGCGAAAGAATAGGGCGGCGGAAGATTGCTTCATGGATTCTGCGATGGCAATAAGCTCACTATCTATGGAGGAAAATGCGCTTTTTGCGGAACGGTAAGCCAGCGGAAAAGAGACGATACTGGCAGCGATCACCGCACCTTTTCGAGTAAACAGTATGGAAATATCCAGAGAAGCCAGCATTGGTCCCAGTGGGCCCTGTGACCCCACGGCAGTGATCAGGTAATATCCAAGCACCGTCGGAGGAAGAACCATTGGAAGAGTGAGCAAAGCATCCAGCAGACCGGAACCCACAAAAGGCCTGCGAAGGATATATCCGATTCCGATGCCGAAAATGGCCGCCAGGAACGTGGATGCCGCCGTGACCTGCAGCGTAACGGCCAGAGGGCCCATGATGGAATGCAGTTCGCTGCCCATGGCGCAAAGAAGCGCGCGTCGGTGGATGCCTACAAGTTTAAATTTAGCGTCCGATTCTGGATTCGATACGCCGATCCGGAACAATCCAGATCAAGGCCACCAGAATGTACAGTGCTCCCGCAATCGCTACGTGCACAAAGGACAGTGCAATGGCCGAGGCGTACAGAATGGGCGATACGTTTCCTTTCCAATCGTTACCCACTGCCTTCTTGAGCGGCGAATCTGGTCCCTGTTGTCGAATGATGGTAAGCTGCAGTATAAAATAGGCGATGGCTGCCATTAGAAGGACAAAGCCATATACGGCAGTGGGAAGGGGGGCCCAGTGGTTCTCTCCCATCCAGCCTGTGACAAAAGGAACCAGCGATAACCAGAACAGCAAATGAATGTTTGCCCACAGGATTCCGCCGCCCACGCGATCCACCATATGTAGCATATGATGGTGATTGTTCCAGTAGATCGCTAGATATATGAAACTGAGGGTGTACGATAAAAATACAGGCAACAGCGGACGCAGTGCCTCCATGTCTGTACCGTGAGGCACCTTCATCTCCAATACCATGATCGTGATCACAATAGCGATCACCGCATCGCTGAATGCTTCCATTCGAGTTCGGCCCATAGTCCCTCCGGAGGCAGATCAAACTCTATCCCCGGGAACTGTCAACACTCAATCGGTCCAGCGCAACCTTAAGCCTTGCGATGCCGGTCCGAATCTGGTCGCAGTCTGCCGCGGTAAAATTCAATCGGGCAAACCTTTGACCTTTCTGCGATTCGGCAAAGAATGCGGATCCAGGAACAAAGGCCACCCCCTCTTCTAGCGCCAGTCGGGCCAGCTCATCCGTATTCAGGCCCTCCGGAAATTTCAGCCAAAGAAACATTCCACCCTGGGGAGCTTCCAGCGACGTCAGTTCGATATTCTGATTTCGGATTTCCTGAAGCATCGCATTTCTTCGTTCTGCATAGAGCGATTTGATCGAAGCGATATGCGCATCCAGATCTACATCGGAAAGGAACTGATGGAGGATCATTTGCGACAACAAATTTGTGTGTAAATCCATAGTCTGCTTGAAAGGAACCAGTTGCTGAATTCTATCCTCGTCGGCGCGAATCCAGCCGATGCGCAGCGAAGGAGCCACAATCTTTGAGAAACTACCCAGAAGAAATCCCGGAGTCCTGGTCATGGATTGAATAAAAGGCAACCGCACGCCTTCGAACAATTCGCCGTATGGATCTTCCTCGAGAAACGGAACTGCGCTTTCGTCGATGATTTCTGCCAGCTCAGAGCGCCTTTGCTCCGATATAATGCTGCCAGACGGGTTTCCCAGTGTTGGAAGCAAATAGAGCAAGGCAGGTCTCTTTTCGGGACCCAGAGTCGGTCGCGACAGGGACGTAAAGCCGGCGCGAAAGCAAGGCCGATTCGGATGCAGCAAAGAACGGAGTCGATCCGGGATAGGTCCGCTGGAATCGGTGGGTATGGGCTGAACCTTTGCGTTCTGTAGTTCAAAGCATTGGATGGCCCCATTGTAAATTGGTTCCGTCGTTAAAACAATATCGCCGGGTTGTAGCAGGAACCGCCCTATCAGATCCATGGCTTGCTGCGAACCACCGGTAATCAAGATCTGGTTTTCGCGTGTTGGAAGCCCCTGCCGACAGAGTCGATTGGCGATCCATGCCCGCAGCGGAGCATATCCTTCCGTGGTTCCGTACTGTAAAGCTCGTGGCCCATGCAAAGCCAGCACTCGCTGGGCAGCGCGAGCCATGTCCGCCACCGGTAGCGACTCATAGGCCGGAAGTCCGCCGGCCAGGGAAATCATATCGCTTCGATTGTGGAAGGAGAGTATGTCGCGCACCGGCGATCTTCGGACGCTTCGCGGGCGATTTGCAGTTCTATGTGCCATGAGCAAATAATACTCTACCTCAGGAAAAAATAACAGTTGCAGTTTTTGCAAAAAGCGTTGTAACAGTTCCGATGGCTATGTCAGAGAATCGGACCCGAGTAACCGGCAAGGGTGCAGCCACAGTCCGGCGCAGCGCTATTTCGGAGGCGACCGAGGCGGTGGATTCCAGTGAGGCGGCCCGGCCTTTGCAGCTGGCCCAGAGGCTAATGCAATCGATGGATGAGGGCGAATATCCACCCGGAAGTCGGCTTCCTTCCATACGCGCCAGTATTCGATTGTCGGGTTTCAGCCAGGGAACCGTGGTCGAGGCCTACCGAATCCTTCTGGATCTGGGACGCATTCGTTCGGTGCCTGGCGGTGGATACTATGTTTCGGAAGCCTCCAGCGTTCCGCGCCCGGCCCCCAGTCGGATCCTTCAGCGAATTTCGCTGGATCCAGCTCTGGACCGTGCGCTAAGCCTGGAGAACCAGAATGTCCGAGCTCCCTTTGGTCTGGCCCTTCCATCCGAAGATTTACTGCCCCTGGCTTCCTTGAAACGATGTATCAACGAGGCATTGCGCAAGCCAGGGGGCACCGGTTATAGTTTCCCGCCGGGTTCCATGGAATTGCGTCAGGAGATTGCAGCCAGGTACCGTCAAACCGGAGTCTCTCTGCATGGCGATGAAGTGATCCTTACGGGGGGCGCCACCCAGGCCGCCTATATCGTTCTAAAGGAGATTACCCGGGCCGGGGATCTGGTGGCCCTGGAATCGCCCTGTTATAGCGGATTTTTATACCAGGCCCGTGGATTCGATCTAAAGTATCTGGAAGTCCCCGTTCAATCCGATGCCGGGCTGGACCTGGATGTTCTAGAAGCACAACTGAAGAAAGGCCGACGCCCCAGGGTTTTGATCACTGTGCCAAATTTTCAGAACCCAACGGGCGCACTTCTATCAGAAGAACGTCGTCGCGGGCTCATCCATCTGGCCCACAAGTATAACTTCTATATCATAGAAGACGATGTGTATGGCGGCATTCATCATGGAGCCCGACGTTTCCCGCCGCTGGCTTCGCTCGATCGAGACCGGGTATTTCTGATCTCTTCGTTTTCCAAAACCATCGCGCCTTCGTCCCGGCTGGGCTGGGAAGTGGCTCCATCCGGATTTCAGGAAAAACTACTTTCGCGGCTGCGAATTACAACGCTGGGCAATTCCAAAATGCTGGAGGAAGCGATTGCGATATTTTTGCGTCGAGGCTTCTACGAGCGTCACCTCCGAAAATTGCGAAGAGAATCTCGCATTCGAGTGGGAGAAATTCGAAGACGTCTGGCCCTGAGCATTCCAGAAGCGCGGATTTCCAGTCCGGAAGGAGGATTTCTTCTCTGGGTGGAGTTACCCGAACACGTGGACGGCCTGGAGATGCAAAGAAGAGCCCTTGAAAAAGGGATAACGCTTTCTCCCGGATCGCTCTATTCTCCCTCCGGACGATATAAAAACTACATTCGACTGAACTGTGCGGTGCCCATGACCGATGCCATCCTTTCTTGCGCCGAGCAGATCGGCACATTTATGCCATGAATTCTATGGCTCAAAGTGGTGGCCGCGGGGTGAACGTGTGGATCGAAGGCTGCGGAATGCGCCTCATAGTTCACCTTCAGCAAATGGATGG
>JAGRNC010000203.1 GCA_020440935.1 Leptospiraceae bacterium
TGTTACCTCTTTCGAGAATAAACCCCCGAAACTTTCCGGCGCTTTCGCGATCAAATAGCCCCTTCTCTTCGAACAGCTCGAATGCATCGGCTTCCAGTATCTCCGCCCATTTGTAAGAATAATATCCAGCCGAATACCCGCCGGCGAATATGTGCCCAAAGCCTGTGGCAAAACAGGTGTTCTGAGGATCTTCGATCAAATTTGTTTTACTCGTGGCGGTCCGCTCAAAAGCAATGACGTCCTTGATTTCGCTGGCAGGCGTAGTATGGAATGCCATATCCAGAGTAGCATAGTTAAGCTGCGTCATAAAGGCTGTGCCTGCGCGAAAGGTCTCCGCCGCCTGCATTCTTTCCACCAATTCTGCCGGAATCTTCTCGCCGGTTTGATAGTGGGCGGCGAACAGATCCAGGCCTTCTTTTTTGCGCACCCAGTTCTCCATAAACTGCGATGGAAGCTCCACAAAATCCCAGTAAACGTTAGTCCCGGAAAGGCTGCGATACGTGCACCTCGAAAGAAGTCCATGCAATGCATGGCCAAACTCATGAAACAATGTGCGCACCTCATCGTAGGAAAGCAATGATGGCCGATCTTTGCCCGGTCGAGTAAAGTTGCACACTATTCCAATGTGCGGCCGACGCACTTCGCCGCGAAAATACCCCTGCTCCTGAAATCCGGTCATCCAGGCGCCGCTTTTCTTCGTTTCTCTTGGAAACAGGTCCACATAAAAAAGACCAATCTCGGCAGACTCGGCATCCGTAACACGATACACCTGTACTTCAGGATGATATACTTCGACGCCATCCAGCAGAGTGAATTTCAGTCCATACAATCGTTCGGCGGTGCCAAAGATTCCATCCATTACCCTTTCCAGCGGAAAATAAGGCCGCAGCTGCTCCGAATCAAACTGATGCAGCTTTTGCTTTAACTTTTCGGACAGGAATCGAATATCATGGGGTTCTACATTGCTCAGCCCCTGCTCTTTTCCAAAAGATTCCAGTTCTTCTTTCTCTTTCAACGCAGCGGGCAGACTTGCATCCACCAGACGATTCAAGAATGATAGAACATTGTCCGGGCTTCGAGCCATGCGCTTTTCCAGCATATAGGCGGCATGGTTTTCGTATCCCAGCAGCTTTGCTCGTTTTTCGCGTAATCGAATTATATCCAGAACCAGCGGGCGGTTGTCGGTTCCTTCCGGCTGTCCGTAATCGGCGGCGGATTCGCCAAGACCTTTGCTTCGAAAGGCAAGATACATCTTTTTTCGAAGCTCTCGGTTTTCGGCGTAGGTAATAAATGGAAGATAGTCGGGATACTGCAAAGTAAATAGCCAGCCTTCTTTGCCCGCTTCTTTAGCTTGAGCTGCGGCCTGCTCCAGCGCCATTTCCGGGATTCCCGCCACATCTTTTTCTTCTTCTACGTGCAACTTGAAATGGTTGGTTGCTTTTAATAGATTCTCAGAGAATCGCGGAGAAAGGCCGGCCATCTCATGATCGATGGCGCGCAAGGCCTCGCGATCTTCCCCTTGCAGCGATGCTCCGTTTCGCACAAAATCCTGATACGTCTCATCCAGGAGTCGTTGCTGCTCCGCATTTTCCACTCCCTTTTTCGATGTGTGCACCGAGCGCACTCGATCAAATAGCTCCGCATTCAACATTATGTCGCTGGAGAAACCAGCCAGGAATTCGGATACCTCTCCGGCGATCTTCTGTATGCCTTCTGTGGCATGGGCGCTAAATAGTACATAATAGATGGAAGCCACATGGCTGAGCTCTTCGGAGGCAGTTTCCAGGGCTAGAATAGTGTTTTCAAAATCGGGCTCTTGCTGCTTCAGAATGGCCGCGACGTTATCCTGGGCCACTTTCTGAAAATGCGCAAGGGCCGGAAGGAAATGTTCTGGATCTATTTTTTCAAAGGGTATAGTATCGTAGGTGGAGGTTTGTTTTTCGATCAAAGGATTCGACATATGCGATCAAATAGCGGCCGGCGGTGGCTCCAGGCAACCTCGTTTTCTATCCGATGCAATTCGCCTTCTTTTTCTCAGTTTGCCTGTTTTTTATACATATCGCCCGCTCTAAAGGCCGATCTGCGCCTGGCACAAAGATTGCAATATTTAGAGTGATTCGAAATAAAAGAAATAGAGCCCGATGGCATCGTTTTCAGGCGAAGCCTCCAGTCTCAATCGATGGGAATTGAAAATGCTACAAAACTATCAGACCGGAACCTTTTTTGATGAGATGTTTGCCGACGATGGCGAGGCCCGACCGGGCTATTTTCCACTGCGGCAACAGATCGAGTCCATGACCTCCGATGAGCTTCATCATCGCAAGGATGAAGCGGAACAGGCCCTGATTTCTCTGGGAATCACTTTTCGAGTCTATGGCGATTCCAAGGCCGAAGAACGAATCATTCCCTTTGACATCATCCCGCGGATCATAACCCCGGGCGAATGGGAGACCCTGGAAAAAGGCCTCCGGCAGCGTACCACTGCTTTAAACGAATTTCTTCGCGATATCTACGGCCCCAAACGAATCATCGCAGAGGGAGTGGTAGATCCCGAGTATATCTTTTCCAGCCCCAGTTACTTAAAACAATTGCAGGACTTTCATCCTCCGCGCGACATCTGGATTCATGTTTCCGGCACCGACCTGGTCCGCGACGACGAAGGCACCTTCCGAGTTCTGGAAGACAATGTGCGATGCCCTTCTGGCGTATCGTATGTTCTAGAAAATCGCGAGGTGATGAAGCGAACCTTCCCCGAACTGTTTCGAAGCCATCGAATCCGTTCGATTTACGATTACCCCATCCGCCTCCGTGGGACCATGGAAAACCTGAGCGATGCCATCGCTCCTGCATGCGTTGTATTGACCCCCGGAGTCTACAATTCGGCCTACTACGAACATTCCTTTCTTGCACAGAAGATGGGTATTCCGCTGGTGAGCGGCACCGATCTGGTGGTACGCGAAAAACGAGTGTACATGCGCACCACCCATGGCCTCAAGCCGGTGGACGTAATCTACCGTCGCATCGATGATGCATTCCTGGATCCGGAGGCATTTAATCCCGAGTCGCTGCTGGGAGTGCCCGGCCTTTTTGAAGCCTACAAAGCAGGAAACGTAGCGCTCCTAAACGCACCCGGCACCGGCGTGGCCGACGACAAAGTGATCTACACCTTCGTTCCCGATATGATTCGCTTCTACCTCGACGAAGAACCGATTATCCCCAATGTGGATACATACCTTTGCTCCCGACCCGATGACCTCAAGTTTGTTCTGGAAAACCTGGAAAGCCTGGTAGTCAAAGAGGCGAACGGCGCTGGCGGCTATGGAATGTTAATCGGACCCAAGGCCACGCGCGCCGAGATTGAGCAATTCAGAGACAAGGTTAAGGCATCTCCCCGAGGATTCATTGCCCAGCCAGTGCTTGGACTTTCCAGAGTCCCCACTCTGGTCGAAGAGGGAATCGAAGGCCGCCACGTGGATCTACGACCATTCATCCTGTACGGCGAAGATATCTATGTTATGCCGGGTGGGTTGACCCGGGTGGCCCTGCCCCGCGATTCGCTGGTGGTGAATTCTTCGCAGGGAGGGGGCACCAAAGACACCTGGGTCATGGGTTCCTGAGATGCTAAGCCGGGTTGCAGAATCCGTTTTCTGGATGAACCGCTACATAGAACGGGCGGACAACTATTGCCGGTTCATGGACGTAAACTTTCAGCTTTCCCTGGATTTACCCGAAATGGCGAACCAGTGGGGGCCGATGGTAACCACCACCGGAGATAATGAGCTATTCGAAAAGCGGTTTGGAACTTACAGCCGAGAGAACGTCGTTCAATTCATGACGTTTGACACCGAGAATCCCAGTTCCATCCTTAGCTGCATCAGACGGGCGCGCGAAAATGCGCGCACAATACGCGAAAACATTTCCACGGAACTCTGGCAGACTCTCAACGAATTGTATCTGGAGATGAAGAACCGCCCTTCCAGCACCGACCTGGAATCGCTGGAACGATTTTACACCCGAGTCCGACGCACTTGCTTGCTATTCTATGGAATCCTGGACGCCACGGTTTCCCACGACGAAGTACATCGATTTGCACTTCTGGGCCGTTATCTGGAACGGGCAGACAAGACAACACGCATCCTGGACATGAAATACTTTATCCTGCTGCCCAGCGTGCAGGATGTGGGCACGACTCTGGACTTAATACAATGGCTTTCGCTGCTGAAATCGGCCAGCGCCCATGAAATGTACAACCGTCTATATCAGAAAATCACTCCACGAACCATCGCCGAATTCCTGATTTTGAACCGCGATTTTCCGCGAGCGCTTATCTACTGCATTTCAGAACTGGACCGAAATCTGCGATCCGTAAGCGGCGCCTCGGGCTCCTCCTTTTCCAACGAAGCAGAAAAGCGAACCGGTCAGCTTCTTTCGGAATTGAATTTCACCGACATCGAAGAAATCTTCAACATCGGCATGCATGAATATCTGGATTCCATCCAGGGCCGACTGAACGCCATTGGCGGCGCCATCAGCGATCGCTACTTTGCAATATAAATATGCCCATCAAAGTTGCGCTCCATCATCTCACGCATTATCGTTTCGATCGACCGGTGCAAATTCATCCGCATAGCATTCGGCTCCGTCCGGCGCCCCATAGCCGATCGTCCATTCTGTCTTACTCGCTCAAGGTAAACCCGGAACATTTCATTAACTGGCAACAGGATCCCACAGGGAATTTTCTGGCCAGGCTTGTATTTCCCCAGCGCGCCTGGGAATTGCGGATACAGGTAGATCTGGTGGTAGAGCTCCACACCATCAATCCCTTCGATTTCTTTCTGGAACCGGAAGCGAATACCTATCCTTTCGATTATCCCGCCGAAATGGAAGCCGACCTGGCCATTTATCGAAGTCCGGCCGATCAATCCGACGAGCTTACGGCCTGGGTAAAGGAAATCCAGGAAACGGTGATTCAGCCCGGGATCACCACCGTGGACTTCCTGGTAAATGTGAATGCATTCGTTGCCAATCGAGTGGGATACATCATTCGAATGGAACCAGGGATTCAGGACTGTGCCCATACAATTCGATCGGCCAAAGGATCCTGTCGCGACTCTGCAGTATTGTTGATGCATCTATTGCGCCGGCTTGGATTGGCTTCGCGGTTTTGTTCGGGTTATTTGATTCAGCTAAAGGCCGATGAGAAGCCCAGGACCGGACCGGCCGGGCCATCCGAAGATTTCAC
>JAGRNC010000204.1 GCA_020440935.1 Leptospiraceae bacterium
CACCATTTCCTGGATCTGGTATTTCATTGTATCTGCATTCTCAAAGAGAAACATCAGATATTCTCCCACGCCCACGCGGCGGTTCTTCTTTACGTCCAGCATTCGCTGTCGGTATTCGTCACGAATCCGATTGTAATCATCGGTGGGCATAATGTCCGTTACTTGAATCTTGTTCATAGTATCCTCCTTTCTATAAAGAAAGATTATTCGGCGGATTGTTCCACTGCCTTATTGAATCCGCCTTCTTCCGGCGATTTATAGGCACGGTTGAGAATTTGCACAGGATGCAGGGGACGCTCGGAAAGCTCCATGCCCTGCTCCAGCTGAATGGCTGCCAGCGGGCAGTCCGTGGTCACCACATTGGCATCCTTCTCTTTTAGCTCATCGAATGCCCGCTTTCCTTGCTTCATGCTCAATTCAAAGTATTCCTTGCGCATGGCCCAGGTGCCATCATGGCTGCAGCATTCGCTAACCAGGCCAATCTGGTTTTCCGGAATCAAACGCATTAGATCGCGGCTTCTAAATCCGATGTGCTGCGCTCGTAAATGGCAGGGAACGTGATAGGCCACCGATTCGGGAGTACTCTTAAAAGAGCGGTCAAACTTCTCTTCTTGCTTGAGTTCAAACAGGAATTCGTGCAGATCCCGGGTCTGCTTTGAGATCAATTCGGCTTTTTTACGCTCTTCGCCTTCCAGGAAATTAGGATACTCCTGTTTTAATGTGAGCGAGCACGTAGGGTTAATGGCAAGAATTCGGTAGCCCTGCTCGGCAAATGGATAGAGAGATTTCAAATTGGCTCGCATCTTCTTGCGAACCCATTTTAGATCGCCACTTTCCAGTCCGGGCATTCCGCAGCAATTCTGACTGGGGCATTGAATCTCGCACTTATGCCGCTCCAGCACTTCCACTGCATCTTTACCGACCTGCGGATTGTTGTAATTCACGAAACAGGTAGAGAATAGAACGACCTTGTTGGCTGGATCCACTTCCAGGCTCTTGCCCTCTTTTTCCATACGCTTTTTGCGCAGATGAAACCAGCGATGAAAACTGGTACGGTGAAAGTCGGGCAGCTTTTTCTCTTTATGAATACCCACAATGGCCTGGGCAATGGCCCGATGGAAGTTGCTTCCCAGAGCCTTATTTGCTACGGCCGAGATCAGGCCAGTGTTGACTTTACCCAGCAAATCGGCATTCTGCAGCATCTTTCGTCGCAGGGGCACGCCCTGCTTCTTTGCTCGTACAATGACGGCGCGCTGCATGAGGGCGGGATAATTTAGATTAAATGCATGTTGGTCTTTGTCGGTGTATGGACAGGCTACGTAGCAAATCTTGCAATGAAAGCATTCATCGATTACTCGATTTTGATCTTCTTTCTTAATATTGTGTACATTATCCTCTGCATAACCGTCCATGAAGGAAAAAAGCGTGGGAAAACTGGTGCAGTACTTAAAGCACATCCTGCATCCATTGCAGATTTCGAAAGAGCGATTTAGCTCGGCCTGTAGCGAGGCTTCATCCCAGTATTTGATATCGGTAGGATCATAAATTGCGTTGGATGTATCTGTTTGTTGAATCACTTTCTTCCTCGGACTTCTGGGGTATGGGGATCGGGCGAAATTGTGGTGAGGAGGCCTTGCGGCGCTCCCCACCCATGGATTAGCTAATTGACTTCAGCCCTTGCTCGAATCGACCAGCGTGAGACTTTTCAGCCTTCGCCAGAGTTTCGAACCAGTCTGCGATTTCAGTGAATCCTTCATCGCGAGCTGTCTTGGCCATTCCAGGATACATGTCAGTGTATTCATGGGTTTCGCCTGCAACTGCAGATTTCAGATTCAAAGCAGTATCGCCAATGGGCAGATCAGTAGCGGGATCACCGATTTTTTTCATATATTCGAGGTGACCGTGGGCATGGCCCGTTTCACCTTCCGCCGTATCACGGAACAGTCCGGCGATGTCCGGAAATCCTTCTACGTCGGCTTGCTTTGCGAAAAACAAATAGCGACGATTCGCCATAGATTCTCCAGCAAAGGCATCTTTCAGATTCTGGTGGGTTTTGCTTCCCTTAAGTTCTGCCATATCTATCTCCTATCATCCGACAGAGCGCCCCTTTCCGGAACGGTGTGGTTGAATGATTCTCGATTTAGAATAAATCTAAGGGGTGTGGCTTCCAATCAAATTTTGGTTTGATCGCGCGCTACAGATTGATACTGAGATCCAGTCTCATTGCAAGCAGTATCGGGTGGGACATCGGATTCGCGCTAAAATACAAAGTAAACAAATTCCTGCCTACCAGACCCGAGCAGGAGTAAGGTAAGCACCCCTGCTGCCACAAGGATGGCTCGGGCCAGCGATTGACCGAGGTCCATAAGCCCGCTTCCTCCCTGCGGCCCCGTAGCCCTGGACGGAAGCCATGAGGCCGGTCTGCTTCTGAGTAAATACTCCAGGCAGACGGCCGACAGAGCCGCACCAAACAACAGATATACAGAAAAAGATCCATTCCAGGCCACCGGATGCCATAGGTAGCCCATGAGGGATTGCCAGACTTCCACGCATACCTGCCATCCGTTTTGTTCGCTTCCTGCACGAAAAGGGATCCAGAGCAAAGTAACAAAAGCGAAAGTAATGCATCGAATGCCTTGCCGGCCCAACCACGAAAGGATCCGCGAGGCCCGACCCTCGCCGGCGAACGTTGATCCCGGCTCCCTGCCAATTGTCCGCTGATTTTTTCGGCCTCCCAGAGCATGCTCCAGCGCCAGCCAGAGACCATGCAATCCTCCCCAGATCAGAAAATTAACATGCGCCCCATGCCACAATCCGCCCAGGAGCATGGTGGCAAAGAGCGCCAGAAATGTGCGGGCCAACCCCCTACGCGAGCCGCCCAGTGGAATATAGATATGCTCGCGAAGCCATGCAGACAGAGTTACATGCCAGCGGCGCCAGAAGTCACGGCTGCCCCGAGCCAGATATGGACTAAAAAAATTCTCGGGCAGCCGAATACCAAACAGCCGGCCCACGCCCAGAGCTATCAAGGTGTAACCCTGAAAATCGAAGTAGATCTGGAAGCTGAAGGCCAGCACAGCCATGGCCACAGCCGAACCTTGACGGCCGCCCCCAGAAAATACCGGATCCACCAGGTCGGCCATGGAATCAGCAAGCAGCACCTTCCAGAGGTAGCCCCGAAGCATCAAGAATGCCCCGTGCCATAAATCATCCATGGTCGGGATGGGCCGAGCATCGAGCTGAGGAAAAAATGCGCTGCCGGTAACGATTGGTCCGGCCACCAGTTGCGGGAAAAAAGTCAGGTAGGCCAGGTAATCCACGAAACTACGCCGGGGTTCAATGGTTCCGCGGGCTACCTGGACCACATAGGAAATGTTCTGGAACGTATAGAAAGAAATGCCCAGCGGCAATAATAGCATTGGGCCGTTCCAGAGTCTCAAAAAGAATCCGGAGGATTCCAATGCATCCACGCCCTGCATTCTGGCGCTGGGTGCTGCCGCCAGGCTGTCCAGCCCTGCATTGTGGACATCTATATAGAAGAAAACGTACTTAAATAGCAGAAGCGGCAAAAGCAGCAGAGCGATCGTAATCCATAATCGGAACGACCCGGCCGGCCCCCGGGCTTTGCGAGCGCCAAAATAGGAAATCCACGCGACCAGGAGAAGTAGCAGAAGCCATTTAAGACCGGCAAAAGAATAGAATATGGCCGAGAGAATGGCCAGGCCGTAGGAGATAGCACGATGCCCCTTCGCACTACGCGCCAGGTAGAGCCAGCCGCCATACGCCAGCCGCCCCGCCAGCAAGAACAGGAAAAAGGCAGGGCTTACAAAGCTCATCCGGGATCAGGACTTGGGACGCTCCACTTTTTCCCGAATGGTTTTTTCCCGGATCTCTTCTTGAAGTAGGTTCAAGAACGCATCCGTGGAGTATTCCTTCTGCTCGCCTGTAAAATAATTTCGAGCATTGATCTGGCCGGATTCCCGTTCCTTCTCGCCCACCACCAGCATATAAGGAATCTTCATCTTTTCTGCATTTCGAATCCGCTTACCCAGGCTCTCCCCGATATCCAGAGTTACCCGAATGTCATTCTCCTGGAAAAAGGATTCCAGCTTCTTACCGTACTCCACAAATCCATCGCTTACGGGCAGAATCCGTACTTGTTCCGGCGCCAGCCAGAGCGGGAATGCTCCGGCAAAATGCTCGATTAGAAATCCGATAAAACGCTCATGAGTCCCCAGGGGGCTTCGGTGAATGCACACCGGACGCTTCATACTTCCATCCGGCGCTACATATTTAAGGTCAAACTTCTCGGGCATGAAAAGGTCGAGCTGACAGGTGCTGGCTGTGAATTCGCGACCAATCGAGGATTTTACCTGGAAATCCATCTTTGGGCCATAGAAGGCAGCCCCATCTTCCTCGACTACGAAGTCCACCCCGGACTCCTCCATCGCCCTTCGAGTGAGAGCCTCAGCTTTCTGCCACATGGCCTCATCTCCATGGTACTTGGAGTTCTCTGGATTTCGGAGCGCCAGCACCATGTGATAGTCTTTTATGCCCAAATTTTGGTAGTAATACTCATGAAGTTTAATCACGTTTTTGAATTCTTCAACTGCCTGATCTTCGGCACAATAAATATGCGCATCGTTCATCCACATGGCGCGGACCCGCATCGTCCCAAACAAAGAGCCCGAATCCTCGTACCGATGGCACAGCCCGTATTCGGTCATCCGGAGCGGTAGCTCGCGGTAGCTTCGAGGACGATCGTTGAAGATCGTATGATGAAACGGACAGTTCATCGGCTTGATATAGTAGCGCGTGTTGTCCATCTCCATGGGCGGAAACATATGCTCACTGTAATGAGGAAGGTGCTCAGAGGTGTAGAAAAGCTCCTCTTTGGTGATCACCGGAGTGGTTACTCGCTGGTAACCGGCCTTTCTTTCGGTTAATTTTGCCCAATCTTCCAGCTGATCTTTAATCACATTACCCCGCGGAAGCCAGAGAATTAAGCCGGGTCCGATCTTTTCGCTGGTGGTAAATAATTCCAATTCCTGGCCCAGCTTGCGGTGATCCCGCTTCCGCGCCTCTTCCATCATCCATTCATACTGTTTGAGTTCGTCCTCTGTGTTGAACAGGATCCCGCTAACTCGCTGCAGTTGCGGGCCTTTGGCATCGCCCTTCCAGTAGGCGCCGCTCACAGAAACCAGCTTAAAACTACCC
>JAGRNC010000205.1 GCA_020440935.1 Leptospiraceae bacterium
AATAGCCCGCAGGGCAAGGCGAAGTATGACTCGGACAAAGATAAGAGTCCTACCGATCCTGAATTTCTTGCGTATGCGCAGATGGTGGGCCACGGATTTACCGTAAAATTCTCCCCGCTGGCCCAGGTTAAAGATTTAATCGGAATCGAAGAGTTTATGGAGCGAGTGTATTCCTCCATGAATATTCCAGATGATGAAATGGGACGCGAAATAAAGAAGATGCTCAAAGAGCAATTTGGCGCCGAAACCATGCGAAGAATGCTCGAAGCAAGTTACATTCCATTTCCGGAAAAGAAGATGGGCATTGGCGATACCTGGGAGAAGACGATCGATCTGGCCGGGGCCGGTTTTCCTTTGAAGGTCGACAACAAGTACGAAGTGAAAGATCTGGGAAGTTCCGCCACTCTCTTTGTTGAAGGTAAAATCAGTAGCAGCAAAGATAAGCCGTTAAAGCTCATGGGAATGGAGATTCAGTATGATCTTTCCGGAGAACAATCCGGCACCCAGGAAGTGGAACTGGACAGAGGCATTATCTCAAAATCCGAAGTGAAGCAAAAGATGGAAGGATCCATGAAGATCGTCAAGGGTCCTGGAATTCCTGAACCAATGGAAGTACCGTTGAAGATGGAAACCACAGTTACCATAGAGACTCATTAGGATTGAGCCTTTTAGCTCTTAGAGCAAAATTCCGGGAGGCTTGGGCTCCCGGAATATTTACCGCGAAACAAATTCCAGGAAATCGCTCTCTGCCATGGGTTTCGCAAAGTAGAATCCCTGGATTTCATCGCAACCATGTCCTTTTAAAAATTCGAGCTGCTCAATCGTTTCAACGCCTTCCACAGTTGTGGCGATTCCGAGTCCGCGGGCCAGATCTATTACCGAGCCGACGATGGCCGAGGCCGATGGGTTGATCCCCAGGCCCTGAATGAAGGATCGATCAATCTTAATCCGATCCACCGGGAAATCTCGCAGGTAACTCAATGAGGAATAGCCGGTGCCAAAATCGTCCAGCGCGATGGTAATTCCATTGCTGCGGAGCATGCGCATGATGTCATTAAGCGAATCGGAGGGACTCAGAAACACAGATTCTGTAACCTCTACTTCCAATCGGTGTCTGGAGATATTGGAAGCTTCCAGCGCCCCAATCACCCATCGCAAATCTCCCGTAAACTGGTAAGGGGAGAAATTTACGGAGACTGTCACTCTATCCGAATCGGAACCGGCTGTCTTTTTCCAGCGTTCCAGGATTCGAAGCGAATCTTTAAGAATCCATTGGCCGAGCTCATGGATGAATCCATTGGATTCTGCCACCGGAATGAAATCTAGCGGAGAAACCATATTATCTTCCCGAATCCAACGTACCAGGGCCTCGGCGGACAGCACGCGATCAGCCTTAAGATCTAGTCTGGGTTGGAGAAATACTCTGAATTCGCCGTGCTCCAGAGCCGGACGCATACTCTGTTCCAGAGAGATCCTTTTTTCGATTCGTCTTTGCATCTCGCTAGAGTAGAATTTTGTTTCGGAGCGACCGTTCTCTCGTGCATCGTGCAGAGCGGCAAAAGCGTTCATCGTTAATTCATCCGGCGTTTTGCCATCCCCCGGATAGAGCGCCACGGCGGCCATGGCTTCCATGTGAATCGATCCGCTCGAACCATCCAATTGATATGCTTCGGCGAAGATGGAAGTGGGATTCTCCGCAAGCAATGCATCTTCTGGACTCGAACCAAATTCCGGAATTAGAAGTGCAAAGGTGGATTCGCCCACTCGGGCCACGGTGCCGCGATCGGCGATCTGCTTCTCCAGCTGGGAGCCTGCATGCCGTAACAGACCAGCGATGGCATTGGATCCATAAGTTACGGTCCATTCGGGAAGTCGGGAAAGTTCGATTAAGACTATAGCAAAATTGGCCTTACTCTCGGCTGGCATTGCATCGATGGTTCTTTGTAGCCGCGAAGCGAAAAGCGAACGGTTGGGTAGACCGGTAAGCGAATCGAAATTCTCCATTTGCTCCATGGACTCCCTGAGCCGATTCAAAGTTACGGTTGTATCCGCCATCAATGTTCCGGCTTCATCCGAGAAATGCGTGGGCAGCGATACCTTGCTTCGTTCCTTTAAGAAGCCCCGCAGCGCCCCCGAACTAATTAGGATAGGTCGTAGCAGGGCGTTTAAGACCATTAGAGTGGCCAGAGTCCCCACAAGAGTGGCTCCCAGGGCAATCAGGAGAATCTCAATCATCTCATTGGATGCGACGTTTTGACTTAGCAAGAACCAGAGAAGTAGCGTTAGCAGTGGAACGTGGGTGCCAAGAAAGGCAACGAGCATGATTTTGGAGCGATAGCTCTTGAATAGAGGAAGCTTGGACAGAGTTGCATAAAGGCGCATGGCTGGAGCGGACTGCATACTCGCACTGTAAAATGGCCAAAGCAAATGTCAAAGGGATTGTCCCTGCAATGCCCCCGTCTCCGAAATTCTTGCAATGCGCGAGTCCTTGCATCTGCAGCGGAATCGCGAATATCGTTTCGCCTGAAACGTCGCAGTTATGGCTGGATCAGGCCAGGACGCTTTTCTGCTTCCACAGATGATTCAACGGCCCGGTGCCCGATCCCAGGCCTGGCGCATTTGCAATGGCGCCATCAATGAATTCGCGTGCAATATGTACGGCCTGGTGCAAATCTTTACCCTGGGCCATGGCGGCTGCGATAGCGGCGCTCAAGGTGCAACCGGTGCCGTGCGTATTCTTTTCGGAATGGAGGGGGAATTCCAGCAGCTCCTGTTTCTCTTCAGTGCAGAGTACATCGATAACCGATTTGCCTGCTTTCGTTTCATTCTGGACCAATCGATGGCCGCCCTTCAAGAGCACGGCCGCGCCGGTCAGTTCATGCAGTTCCGATGCGGCATCGCGCATCGCTTCCAGTGTATCGATGCTACGGTTCAAAATGACTTCTGCTTCCGGAAGATTTGGAGTGATTAGAGTTGCTTCGTTTAGAAATTCGATCAGCGCATCTTCGGCGTCCGGTTCGAGAAGCCGATCGCCGGAGGAAGCTACCATCACAGGGTCTACAATAAGTGGCTGGTTGGTCGCATACTTTTTCCAGGTGTTTCGCACCGCATCCATAATATCCATGGAAAACAGCATGCCCGTCTTGGCTGCGGCAACGGGCAAATCGACCAGTACGTCTCGGATTTGTCCGGCTACAATGTCTGGATCAATGGCCTGAACGGCGCTGACTCCGGTGGTATTCTGGCAAGTAATTGCAGTAATCGCCGTGGTCCCAAAGCAACCCAGAGCCTGGAATGTCTTCAAGTCGGCCTGTATTCCGGCGCCTCCACCGGAATCGGAGCCTGCAATGGTTAGGACAACGGGAAGGGTCATACCTGACTGCGATGGCTTTCATTGGTGCGGTCAAGTCATTCTAAAGCGGTCCATCGGCCCTTACCATCGGGGCGGGCTCCCAGGGGCTCTGGATTTTACTGCTGGACCGTCCTGTATTGTCACCAAACTTGCTCCCATGTCCGAAGGTCAGAAAGTTTTCCGTGTTAAGGGCGGAAGACCATTGCAGGGTGTGATTCGCCCGGAAGGAAACAAGAATGAGGCGCTTCCGCTCCTCGCCGCTTCGCTGCTCACAAAAGAGCCCGTTGTTCTGGAGAACGTTCCGGACATTGAAGATGTGCGACAGATGATTGGCATCATTCAGCACCTGGGTGCACAAGTCACATCACTGGAAGGCAAACCCGGGCACATTCGCATTCATACTCCCGAGACTCCTGGAAGCGACATCCCGGCCGATCTTTCTACCTTGCTGCGAGGATCCGTCACTCTGGCAGGACCATTATTGGCGCGCACCGGTCGTGTATTTCTGCCGCGACCTGGCGGCGATCGCATTGGACGGCGACGTCTGGATACGCATATCCTGGCATTGCAATCGCTGGGTGCGAAAGTTCAGATTTTTCCCGATGGCTTTGAGCTCACCGCGGATCGATTGGTGGGCGCCGACATCTGGCTGGACGAGGCATCGGTAACAGGAACCGAAAATGCACTTTGTGCGGCCGCTTATGCCGAAGGCGAGACTATTATCAGGCATGCGGCCAGCGAGCCCCATGTGCAGGGTCTCTGCCGGCTTCTCGTTTCCATGGGCGTATCGATCGACGGAATCGGCTCAAACATTTTGAGGATACGGAGCAACGGCCCTCTGAAGGGAGCCGAGCATCGGGTTAGCCCGGATTATCTTGAGGTAGGCAGCTTTATTTCTCTCGCTGCGGTTACAGGCGGCGAAGTGCTCATAGAAGATGCCGATCTTCCTAACTTGCGTATGATTCGCCAGGTGTTTTCGCGGCTGGGGATTGAGACTCGTCCCGAAGGCGATGCGTTGCGGGTTCCTGGCGATCAGAATCTGGAAATCATAAGCGATATGGGCGGCGCCGTTCCGCACATCGATGACGCTCCCTGGCCTGGCTTTCCGGCCGATATGACTTCGGTAATTCTGGTAACGGCCACGCAGTGTAATGGCACGGTACTGATCCATGAAAAGATGTTTGAGTCCAGGTTATTCTTTGTCGATCGACTGATTTCTATGGGCGCAAAGATTGTTCTATGCGATCCTCATCGCGCTGTAGTGATGGGGCCCTCGCCGCTGTCTGGAGCCGTAGTTTCCAGTCCCGATATTCGTGCAGGAATGGCCATGCTTATTGCAGCTCTGTGCGCGCAGGGCGAATCTACAATCCAAAACATTGGTCAGATCGATCGGGGATTTGCGCGCATTGATGAACGATTGCTCAAGCTTGGCGCCCGGATTGAGCGCATCGATGCTTGATTTTCTATACAGTTAGCATGGGATAAGAATATCAGGGCATTGGTTGAAGCGATCGATTTTGAGCGATTGATTGACAGATCTCCGACGTTCCGGGAACTTTAGAAGTGTGAAACGCAGCATCATTACTGTTGTACTAAGCGCTCTGGTGATTTCCTGCCTCGCCGATCCTTTCTACGACACCGTTGAATCCAGGGATCCGGCATTGATGCCGCGGTCCGAGGCTACCTTTCGCGTGCATAATGCGCTTATCGCAAAGATTGCCAGCTGTCCGGATTCCGATGTAGCCTTTGCATTGACAGGGGTTCTTTCTAGCGACTTTGGTTGCGAGGATAAGGACTTCAATGGGTTACGATCCTGCGCCCAGAGGGATCGCTACGTAAAGCGATCCGAGGT
>JAGRNC010000206.1 GCA_020440935.1 Leptospiraceae bacterium
GCGACGAACACTTTAAGATCATGCAATGGAACGATCTTTCGCATCTTATCTAGACTGAATTGCTGCGGGTGGCTCCAGGAATCAAACGAGCTTCTGTCGCGAATTGTTCAGAAATTGTCTGCCGATGGGAAGTCGACTTAGATATGATTGAGGTACTGTAGCATGGCACGACTGAGGGTGCGATCGTCTTCTTTGTTCGTTAACTGTAGTTTCGTTCCGCCCACGTCCACCACCGAATCGTCTTCCAGCTTTCGCTTGAACTTTGCGATGAGCTCTTCCTTGCTTCCATGGACATAGTCTCGACCGCCATATACGTGCCCTTTTCCCGGAACCGGAATGCGAATTAAGGCCGAAGTGGACTGGGCACCTGCATCTACCAGACCAATTACTTTTTCTGCCACTTCCTTTTGTGCTGCGGTGGCCAGGCGAAGCACCTGCTCGCGGGTGGGATAATAGTTTTTATCCCACATCATGTTCACCTGCGTCAGCAAGTAGGCCAGTAGTTCCTGCGCTTCGTGACCAAAGCTAGCGCTCTCTTCTCTGCTGGGAGCGGCCATTGGTTCGCTCTCCCCCGCGCGTTGCCGTGCCAGCGATCGGACTTCTTTCTTTGCTTTTCTGGTTTGCGACCGACTCTTTTTCTCGGCCCGGGCTTTTTCGCCCCCCTGCCGGTCTGCATCCAGGCGTTGCTGAATGCGCAGAATTTTGGCATCGCTGATTCTTTTTCCGGTGAGCGCAAGCCAGATCCGTTCCAGGGGCGATAGATAGGCTTTGTAAGAGTCGCGGATTGCTTCGCGCAACTGCTCGATGTAGGCCGGCGGTACAAAGGCTTTTAGCTCGCTATCGGGCGTCGTGTTTACTGCCAGAAGGTCTTCCAGAAGCCGAAGCAGAAACGTATCGCCGGTTTTTTTATACGCCTCGAGAGCGCCCTGGATTGCATTTCCGGTGACGGTTCGATCCTTGAATAAAAGATAGATGGTTTCGTAATCCCCGGAGTCGCGCGTTCCGGTGCGCGCCAGGGGTGGATGGGCCGCACAGAGCACCGGACTTCCCTTTTCATTCAAAAATAGATTCACATACTTTTCGTCGATGTTGTACTTGCGACCATTCTTGGCTCGAAATATGCCGTTCTGGTTTTGTAGCTTTTTAAGTACCTGCTGGATCTCCTGCTTCTGCTGATCCTGTTTTGTGCTTTTTGATTTTTCATCGTACCATTCGCGCAAACGGACCATCTCGGCCGCTGTTTCAAGAATATGAAATGGCACCGATGCATGATAGGATTTGTCTTCCAGCAGGCTATGCGCCACCGATTCTGCAGCGTCCTGAAGAAGGTTATTGCCCAGAAATCGCTGCGCCTGGCTTCGCGCATTCTCTGTGAGCAGTTCCAGCACTGCTTCATGGGTAAGTATTTCGCAAAGACGGCCAAATCGATGCTTGATATTTTCCAGAATGTTAAATAGCACAATGTCCGGTACCTTGAGGCCCGAATGATTTCGCAAATCCTGGCATGAAATGCTAAAAATCATCTTTTCGCGCAATAGATCCAGCACCAGAGGACGAAATAACCGCATGCGCAGGCCCTGGTTTACTCTTCGCAGAGTTACATCGTCATGCTGCCCGTCCTCGTCGGGCAATGGCGGGCCCAGACTACTGAAGAACATCTTACCTAGAATTGTCTCCACTCGGCCCGTGCGAGGATCGGCATCCTGAATCCGATGAAAGGCAGGCCCGCCAGGTAGGGCAGGATCCAGGTCGTTCATCAGGCTCTTAAGTTTTACCAGGTTATTTCGAATGGTTGCGCGATAGCCCACAGAGACCTTGTCCGGATGCTTCTCTGTGGGAGCCACCAATCGGGTGATGAACCGCTCGGGAGAAGTGGCATTGGTAGGAATCTCGCGAAGTATATGCAAAAAGGGCGGAGTTTGCACCGACATGAAGCAAACAGTACGCACCAGCTCTTCTTCGGTGGGCATGGGCGTTTTGTCGCTGATGGCCCGCTTATGCATTTGCAGGTCGCCATAGATATCTTGCAAGGAAGGATAAAAAGTGTCTTTGCTGGACCGAGCCCCGGTCAGGAAGCTTTGCAGCAAATCATACACCTGGTTGGCCAGGCGGGATCGAATCTTAAGTGGGGCCAGAAGCCTTGAGTCTTCCAGCTGTAGATTGCTCAGTGTGCGGAGAGCTACATCGGGCTGCAACGCATCAAAGATGCCGCTTCCATCGGAGCGTTCCTGGGTTCCCTGTTGTTGCCCTTCTGCCATGACATTTCGAAGTCCTGGCTCGCAGCCGGGGACTTATCTAATTTTCGGGATGATCGGGCTCGTTCTGCAGACGTTCCATAACCCCCGAATAGTTCCATCCGGACTCCGGGGGTAGCATTAGCGTTGCGAGAATGGTTCCGATCAGCAGCCCGGGATAGATCCAGTAGAAAACAGTCACTTGATAGGATGTTGCCGGATGAAAGTCCACATGAATTTGATGGGGCCAGATTAGCCCGGCGATCCATACGAGCAGCACAATGACCGCAGTACCAAGCTGGATCGATTTTCGCCGGGGGAATTGAATCAGTGGAAACAGGATCCCCAGAAATCCAGGTAACAGAAATAGGGTCCATAGTTCGGATCGTATTCCGTAGGTTTCCAGTTCTTCGAATTGCACCTGGTAATCGAACCAGGGCAGGGCCGCACAAATAGCTGTAAGGGTAGATACAATCAGCAGTATCCATCCACCTTTGATCGATCCAAAAAATTCCAGAAGGGCACGACCGCGGCGACGTAGAATGTCGCGCCAACCAAGAACGAAGGCCACGGGAACCTGCCAGACCAGGGCCAGTAAATTGTGCAGTACCTGATTCATGATCGCTAGGATTTAAGCTCGAACAAGATTTCCAGCTCTACCGAGGCATTGAGCGGTAATGCGCTTACTCCTACAGCGGCGCGGCTGTGCACTCCGGCAGAACCCAGGATCTTCTGCGCCAGGTTGGATGCGCCGTTAGCCACCAGATGATGGCTGTGGAACTGCGGGGAGGAAGCAACAAAAGCGCCCAGGCGAATTACCTGGGAAATTGAATCAAGATCGGCCACGGTAGTAAGAGCTGCCAGGCCATTCAAGAAGCATTGTTCCATCGCTTTTTGCGCGGGCTCTACATCGTCATCGGACTTTAGCGCGCCTTGCATGATCAGTTTGCCATCGCGGACCGGAAGCTGACCACTGATATAAACCAGATTTCCGGACTTCTTTGCAGGCACATAGGCCGCCACGGGCGGATTGACCACCGGAAGTTCGATTCCCAGTTCTTTCAGCTTTTCACGGACCATTCCTACGGAATGCCAGAGAGGCCCTGTACGGGCAATTAGGATTCGTCGTGAAAAGGCTGGAATTCGGGGAGGGCATCGCCCCCGGCGGTGGAGTGCGTCGCATTGCTACATCGGGAGTGAAACTTGTTGGTGACGGTTGATTAGAAAATAGAATGCGAACCCAATCAATCTTGCTTATTCTGACCGCACATCTATGTCGTATTTGATCACCGCCATTGGCGCTATTTTGATCCTGGCTGTACTCTTCGATACTTTTGAAGTAATCATCCTACCTCGCCAGGTGACGCGGCGCATCCGATTTACCCGGATTTTCTATCGAACGACATGGACCCCCTGGGCCGCCGTGGCGGAAAGACTGGGCCGGCGTCGCGAGGCATCCCTGGGCGCTTACGGTCCGTTCTCCTTGCTACTACTACTCAGCCTCTGGGCCTTTGGTCTGATTCTAGGTTTTGCCTTGATTCACTACGGATCGGGCTCGCGATTGAATACTACCGAATCCATTAATTTCCTGACCGACCTTTATCTAAGCGCCACTACATTCTTTACGCTGGGACTGGGCGATGTCACTCCGGCCACGGTGCATTCGCGGATCTTTGTGGCTCTGGAGGCCGGGCTTGGTTTTGGATTTCTTGGAATGGTAATCAGCTACCTTCCTGTTCTGTATGGCGCATTTGCCCAGCGCGAAGTGAGCATATCATTGCTGGATGCCCGGGCAGGATCGCCGCCCACGGCCTACGAGCTGCTAAAGCGCTATGGCGACCACGATGGTACCAGGCCCGGCGGTCATGGCGATGATCTAGAACAGTTTTTGCGCGAATGGGAGCGATGGTCTGCCGAGCTTCTGGAAAGCCATCTGTCGTATCCGGTGCTTGCTTATTATCGTTCGCAGCATTCCAATCAATCCTGGCTTTCGGCGCTTAGCTGTATTCTGGATTCTTGCAGCGTCATTCTGGTGGGGCTCAAAAGCGGTCCTGTGCGACAGGCGCGATTAACCTTTGCCATGGCCCGCCATGCAGTGATCGACCTCTGTCAGGTATTTGACACTCCTCCGCGATTGGGCGAATGTGAATCTCGACTCTTGCCCGGGCAGCAAGATGCTATTGTAAAGGCCCTGCAAAAGGGAGGTCTGGGACAGAAAAGAAAGGCCGACTGGGACAAAGAGCTCAAGGAATTACGCTCGCTTTATGAACCATACATTGCAGCGCTATCGGCCCACTTTCGACTCAAACTTCCGCCCTGGGCACACGAGAAATCGATCCACGACAACTGGCAATCTACACCCTGGAAAGAAATCACTGGCCGCGAACTGCCGCGGATCAAAGATACCGATCACTTTTAGACCGAACGGGCGGTCTGCTATTTTGCCATTTCTCCGGTGGGCCCGAAGCCCCGGGACAGTGTCCCTCGATGAGCGGTGCG
Organism: Leptospiraceae bacterium; assembly: GCA_020440935.1. GTDB lineage: Bacteria > Spirochaetota > Leptospiria > Leptospirales > Leptonemataceae > UBA3465. The sequence goes on from JAGRNC010000206.1 coordinate 4,734, forward strand.
AACAGATTGAAGAATGGACTTGTCGATTTCCGGACCGGCCATTCGATCAAAGGAAAAGGACGCCCGCTTGCTACATTGAGCAATAATTGGGCCGAAATCTAGCGATCTCAGAAGGAGGGATCAAATGAAGACGACGGAACCCACGCAAAGCGCTAAGATCGGAAAAAGTATCTTAGCCGTCATTGCAGGATTCATTCTAGTATTTGCGCTATCCCTGGGGGCCGATGCCCTAATGCATGCGCTGGGAATTTTTCCGCCCTGGGGCGAACCTATGTCCGATGGGCTTTTTGCTCTGGCCGCTACCTATCGCGCCCTTTTTGGAATAGCCGGCGGCTTTGTTACTGCGCGGCTGGCGCCCCGGCGACCGATGAAACATGCAGTCATCCTGGGTGTTCTGGGAAGTGTGGCTGGTTTGCTCGGTCTCATTGGAACCTGGGATAAAGGCCCCGAGTTTGGACCCAAATGG
>JAGRNC010000207.1 GCA_020440935.1 Leptospiraceae bacterium
AGTCGCATGTGGATCCGGATGCAGTAAACCGTAGTTTCGAAGACCGATTGATCACCCGCGAATACCGGGTTACCTACCGATCGCATACCGTGGATTCTGAGACGGTTACGGATGGACAGTTCTGGAAGGGTACGCCGGAGCAGCAGGAAGTATCGGTGGATGAAGAATTGGCCGATCGTCTGGGCATCGAAATGGGCGACACAATTACCATGGATATTCAGGGTCTTCCGCTGGATGCAAAAGTGACCAGCATGCGGGAGGTGCGATGGCAGGACATTAAGCCTAACTCCTATTTTGTGTTCTCGCCTGGTCTACTCTCCCGGGCCCCTGGAATGACCATCGCCAGCTTTCGCCTGGAATCGGACATTGTAGAGTTTCAAAGAGCAATGGTGCAAGAGTTTCCCAACCTTACGGTCATTGATATCTCGGAAGCGGTGCGCAATGCCAGCTACATCATGGAGCGTATTAGCGGAGTAATTCAGTTTCTCTCCTATTTGACTCTGGTAAATGGAATCGTAATTCTTGTAGGCGCGGTGGCAGCCGGGCGATTTCAGCGCCTTCGCGAATCGATGCTCCTCAAAGTGCTGGGGGCAGGCTCCTCCGATATTCGGAAGATTCTAACCTATGAATATGGCATACTGAGCTTTCTGGGCTGCCTGGTGGGCTGGCTTCTGGCCGAGGCGGTGAGTCGACCTGTGCTTTCCTATTTCTTTGAAACCAGCGCCCTGGCCCCGTACGGCGCTCTGATTTTATTGTTTCTGGGAACCATCGCGTTGAACATTGGTATTGGACTATGGATCAGCCGGGAGGTGTTCCATGTATCGCCGGTGCAGCTAATCCGCGAAGAAGGCTAGGGCCAGGTTCGAAGAGGCTTCTACTGTTTAGAAATGCATCCGTGGCTGCGCGGCGCCGGTTTAGGCATGGATCCCTCGATTTGCTTTTTTAGCGCAGTACCCGAATTGCGCTCGCCGCGAATCGAGGCTGGCCCCGTCGGTGGCGCATGCGAAGCTCCGTTGCCATTTTCTTTATTCTCGCTGCCGTCGTTTTCAGTATTTCTATTGGGATTTTTTTCTTTTTAGATTCCGGCAATTCGCCGGTCCAGGCGGTTCCGTCCACAGCCACGGATAGTCCGATGCCCGATCTAATTGCGCCGGTTACCGATCGGGCTGGATTGCTCTCGTCTACGGAGGTGGCCGAATTGACCCGCATTCTGGAGGAACTTCGCAGCAGCACAGCGGTCCAGGTGGCCATTCTCATCGTTCCCAGGCTTCCGGAGGGCGAAACGATCGATTCATTCGCGGAAAAGGTGTTTCGGTCGGAAAAGCTTGGTCGCAAAGGAATCGATGACGGAGTGCTAATCGTGCAGTCCGTGGAAGATCGAAAGATTCGCATCGAAGTCGGCTACGGCCTGGAAGGAGCCTTACCCGATGCGCGGGCCAGTCAGATTATTCGGCAGATCATGGTGCCCGAATTCAAGGCCGGACGATTCTTTGATGGCTACAAAAAAGCGCTGGATTTGGTGGGTAGAGCTATTCGTTCGGAATCGCTACCTGGTCTCGATGAGTCAGCCAATGCGTCCAGTGCATCTACCGACGGGGACGGGGAATTCTATTGGTTACCCGGATTTCTGTTGGCAATACTTACTCTCGTGATGGTCATTCTTGCCCTGGCTCTGGAATTCGTTTCGGGCGCCGTAATGGCCATCGTAAACGTTTGTATTCAGATTCCAATGTTCATGGCACAAACGGTCCTGCAGTCCGAGCCGATCTGGCACTGGGGCATTCCTGTTTTTATCCTCATCGCCAATATCTTCTATCTGGTGCGAATCATTCGTTCGCAAAGCCCCCGCCTGGCCAATGGAGGCGGCCACGGAGCCGGCAGCTATTCCGGTGGCACTGATACCTGGAGTTCATCGTCCAACGATACCAGCTATACGAGCGCAAGCTATTCCAGCAGCGATTCGAGCTACTCCAGTAGTTCCGATAGTTCCAGCTCGGACTTTAGCGGAGGAGGGGGCGAATCCGGAGGCGGAGGAGCCTCTTCGGATTACTAGCTCGCCAATCTACGGTAGGATTGTTCCGTTCTCCCGGATGACACCAAGCCTGGCCGTTATCCATACCGCAGCGGCTCACGGATTCCCTGTCTTTGCATGCCTGGCAAAAGCCGCGACATTATGCGCTCATGTGCTGTTCCAGAAACTGCGCAAATGGCATGGGCGATAGTTCCTCTGCCGTGGGCATATCCGATCGTTTGAATCGCTGGCCCGCATGAATGTCCTCGGCTCGCTTAATATGTTCGGCCGTCGGGCGACCTCCGGGCTGGCAAAGCGGATACGCATCACGAACCAGCGCCACCGATTCGTCCGAATACCAGAGCATCTTGCTTTCGATCTGGGCCCGGTAGGTCTCATGCGTGAATACATCATCCCATTGTAGACCAAAGTATTCGGCAAAAATATCCTCCCGGACTTTTAGGCGCCCGGGATTGCACTCCTGGGTTCGCTGAATGTTTTCCATGGTTTTCGCGCGGCTACCGCCTGGATCGACCCAGCGTGAATCGTAGGGCGCAAAAGCGGTAAAGGAGTCCACCCAGTCTACCATCATTTCGATCAATCGCTCCCATCGAGTCTCAATAGCGCTCCAGCGAATCAGCGATGGTTCGTGTTCCCATTCGATGCGCTGTCGAGCCAGTTCGAATTCCAGAGGATTGGCATAACCAAAGGCGGATTTGGCCACAAGCTCATTCCATTTCGCCTGGATTTCCTGGAGCATGGGCAGCCTTTCCACGGTGCGCATTTTCTGGGCGCAGTAGATATCATAGGCGATCACCGGTCCGGCATGGGGACTGTTCAGCCCAAGAAAAGCTCCTTCCTCTTCGGCCTTTCGCAGAAATACAGGATAGCTTAATCCGGATTTTCCCAGGTCCACGACGCGCTGGACAACGCCGACTATGTGGGCATGTTCCGGGTTCTTCTTTAGCTCGACCAGGGAATCCTCGTAGGCTTTTAACGTGCGCGCCATAAGATCGTCGTCGTTGCTTTCACCATTCTCAGAAGATCCAGATGCCAGGGCGCGTCCGTAGAATTCGCTGAATTTGGTAAATAGACCGTCGTTTGCCAGACGTGTACTGTAAGCGGCGAGGTCGTCCATTTCGCTGGCCAATCCTTCCATTTGCGCAAGCACCGCATTCATCTGATCTACGGCTTCGCCTTCCATCTTCTTCTCTTTGATTTCTGCGGCCATGTTGCGAAACGTGCCCAGAATCATATCTACCATTCCTGGATCTACGGCCATCTTATATACCCCGGTATTTTTTGTGATCTTCGATTCGGCGTTTTAGCGTTGCATCTGAAAAGGGAAGCTTTCGCCGATGCCGGCTCTGCGAAAGCAATGAATAGTCCATCTTCCAGTTTGGATCCCATTGTTTAGCGGCAGGCATGTCTATTTCCTGCCAGAGCTTTGCGCCCTCCCGTCGATCGGCCTCCGCTGCTGCTTTATGCTCGGCTTTCCATTTGGAGGGAACCTCGGCGCGCTCGTTCACTTCTACGTTTTCCATGGCTGTAAAGTCGTACCAGAAATGGTCGACCAGCAAATCGACAGCTATGTCTATACGATTTTGATCGCTGATGCGGCTGGATTCAGATGTGAGATCCATCACATCGCTCATGTTCCGTTCTTCCATCCCCTGCAATGCTTCCAGAATCTTTCGGGGACCATCGGCTCGGACGGTTTCTTCCATTGACTGGAAATGTTTTAGTCGGGCGGTTTCCTGGTCTTTTACCAGCGCAATGGCAACCTTCACATTCAAGTTCTCCGCGAACATTCGTTCTTTGAACTCATTCAAATCCTTTGCAGTCTCGATTGCATCTAGCATGGCGCGTTCCGCTTTTTCTGAATGCGGATACATCGGGTTTCCTTCGTATTTTTTGAGCCTGGCTCGATAGTACTCAATATACTCCTGGTGTCGCTGATCCATGGCGTATGCAAACCATCGGCATCCAAAATGCAACCCATAAATGGCTGCGTTGAGCTGACGAAGGAAGCAGCATCCATGCGATGCGACGAATCGGGCGGTGAACCTGTGGCTCTATTCCTTTGACGGAGTTGCTCTGCGTGCTGCGAGGTAAACATACTTTTCGTTGAAGAAATTGCTATAGTCCGTATTCTGTCTTCATGGACATGGCGCGTATTTACACTCTTTTGGAAAAAAAGATCCTGCTCTGGGCAGACACGGCAGTGATTAGCTTGCCAAATTTTGTCGCGGCCATCGTTGCATTCATTCTATTCCTGATTGTAGGAAAGATCATCCGCGCTACCATCGTTCGACTGCTTCGCCGCTTTTCCAACAACGAGAACCTGGTGCATATACTGGCGGGTATATCTTATCTGGCGATCATTCTCATTGGTCTGTTCACGGCGCTGGGTATCATGAAATTGGATCGGGCTGTGTCCAGTCTTCTTGCCGGCGCCGGAATTCTCGGTCTTGCCCTGGGATTCGCCTTTCGCGAAGTAGCTTCCAATTATATTACCGGCACTATCTTGGCCTTCCAGCGTCCGTTCAGCATAGGCGACATTGTGGAAATTCGCGGGCACTTTGGAACCATTCAGAAAATCAGTCTGGCTACAACTAATTTGCTTACTCCGCAAGGCCAGATTGTTGTAATTCCAAATCGCGAGGTCTACCGCGAACCACTGATCAATTTTAGCGCTACAGGAAAACGCCGGGTGGATGTGGAAGTGCCCCTGTCCTATCGCGCCGACCTGGAAAAAGCCCTGGCATGTATGGAGGAAGGACTGCGCCGGCTGGACATTCTTGTGCCAGGGGAAGAAGTTAACGTTCAGTTGGTGGAGTTTGAGTCCTTTGCAGCGAAGGCACGCGCCCGCTTTTGGATCTACTATCCCAGCGAAAAAGGATACTTTGATGCAAGAAATCAGGGAATCCTGGCAATCATGAAATCGCTGAGAGAAAATGGATTTGAGATCCCGTATCCGGTGCGCGCTCTGGATTTAAAACAAAGTCTTGGCGTTTAACGCCATGGCCTGTTGTTCCTGCAGCGAACGCGCATTGGTTCGAAAGCATCGGTCTGCGCACTCAAATGGCGCGCAAGCATCGGATGTTGCAAATGGCCTTTACTTCCGTTGCACTTCGTAGCGTAGCTCGGCAAATCCCGATCCCATAAAAGACACGGATGTGAG
>JAGRNC010000208.1 GCA_020440935.1 Leptospiraceae bacterium
TGCCCAGGCAATCGCCCCTCTGGGCTTCCGTCAAAGCCTCCTGCACTCTTCCCGGGATCTTACCTCTTGTCGAGTTGGAAGGCAGGCACCTCGGCGATGGCGGAATGGTAAATAACATCCCATCCGATATCCTGCGAGAATCGGGATGCGATCTAATTGTAAGCTTTAACATTACTCCTGAGCTGGGCGCAAATAAATTTAACCCAAAATCCCTGATGGGAGTACTTTCGCAGACTCTGGATATTGCTGTCGAAAAAGGCGGCGAAGGGCATCTGCTTCATGCAGATTTAGAAGTGCAGCCATCGGTGGCTGGCTTTGGGACAGCAGATTTTTCTGGCGGCTACAGATTGATGGAATTGGGGGCTGAGGCGATGGAGAAAAAACTGGGTCAGCTTCGTCGACTACTGGATCGGCTGCATTCGCAGACTGCCTATTAATGATGCTGCGGACGATACGATACTCGGCAGAAACACACCTGATGCAACGGGCCAGGAACGGAACGTCTTTGCTTATTGATTGCCTTTCAGGCTGTGGCCGGCGTATTGATGGTGCAACGGCCCTGGAAGATGGTGCCGTCTTCTACGATCAAGCTGGGAGTGACAATATCGCCGTAGAGCTTACCAGTAGACAATAATACGACGCGCGTTTTCGCCTGGATGGAGCCTCGGATTTCTCCGCCCACAACAACAATGCCCGCGCGAATGTCGGTATCTACAACTCCGCTCTGGCCCACGAGAACCTTGCCGTCGGTGACAATTAATCCTTTGAAATATCCATCGATGCGAATGAGATCTTTCACTTTGAATTCGCCGCGGAATTCGGACCCTTCGCCGATGAGCGAATTGACAATTAACGATTCGGAGGATTCAGCCATTGTTCCTGCAAATGATTCATGAAAGCGTGAGGATTGTAGGCCACGGTTCCAATGTGCAATTCATAGTAAAGCATGTTCGTTGATGCCTGTCCGGTCCGTCCGGTAAGACCGATTGCCTGGCCTTTATCTACCTGGTCGCCCACGGCCACATCAACCCGGTCCAGATGCGCATAGAAAGTTTTCATTCCAAACCGATGCTCCACCCAGACATGCAATCCGAAAACGTTGTCGTAATCGATACTAACCACTTCGCCTGGAGCGGTGGCCACGACTTCGGTGCCCGGAACAGTTCCAATCTCAATGCCCTGGCGAAATACCTGTTTGCCGAGCAATGGATCGGTCTGCCAGCCGTAGGGACTGAGAATGTAGCCCCTGGCCGGCCAGATACTCGGAGTATTGGTCAGCAGGTTCTGCATTTCCCTGGTTTTTAGTTCGCTAAGGATTCGGTCAGAAAGTTCTACTGCGCGCTTCAGGTTTTCGTTGTCCTGACGCGAAAGGAATAATACTCGCTGCAATAAATCTTCCGTTCTGGATTGATCGCAGTCGCTACCGAGCTTTTTGCAGGCCTGCACTTCTTCGCGAAGCTTATTCAGTTCGTCGTCCAGAACTGCCTGACCTGCGCCGCCCTGCGCGTAAGGTTCGGTTTTTTTACCGCCCAGCTTCAAATACAGCTCGGCGATGGTGTTTGCATATCTAGTAATCGTGCCATGCAAAGGTAGGATCTCTTCGGCCATTCGCACACTTTGCAGGTTAAACTGGCTGTTCGAAAGCCCCATGTCATAGAATTGAATATCTTCGCCGCTTTTTCCGACCAGACTAAAAACGGAAATGGTCATCACCAGAAGAACAGCCAGAACGCCGGCGCTCAGCGAATAAAGTGTAATATGGGCATTGAAGATTTTCCGCTCATTATGCGGAATAATCATGATGGTAAGCTTTTCCCGGCCCTTTAGATGGACCCATTCCAAGAATTCCCGGGCATCCGCTTTCCATTTTTCCCAGCGAGTAGTGGGTTTTTCAGGTTGTCCGGGCTCGCGCAAATAGTCCTGCAATTGTGCATAGGACATGGGATCGGATCCGTTCTTATTGCCGCGCTTTGCCGTCTGTCGTTGTTTCTTTTTTTCTGCCATGCTCTCTTCCGCTACAATGGCCTGTTGTCCGGTACCGGTTTTCTATCCTGGTAACATGGACTTCCAGCAATTTTTGCGAACCTTTCTATACTGTCATTAGCATTTTCGGTCGGCTGCAGGGGCACCGAAAGTGGGCTGCTGCTGCATTTCTGTCTCTCCTTTGACCCGACTGCCTCCGGAGCCTCCCAGAAGACTGGAGATCTGCATTGGGCTGCCAGTGTCCTGTGCCGGTGGCGATTTTTTGGATTCCGTCCCGGCCATCTGAGGAGTGCCAGGGTCGAACCGGGGGATGGCGGAGGAAAAATGGCTACCTATCCTGGGCCGCCGACCAGGCCTGATGCGCCCGGCCTGCACAGGCGCTTTCTTTGCAGAGGCGCAATCCAGCTCGGCTGATGGACGATTGCAGAGCTGGCAGCTTTGAAAGAACAAACAAAACAAAAAAGATTTGCGCAAATGGCAGCTTGAAGCGAAATTCCGTGGCTTATGGCAGATAAAAACAATGCACACGGTTCAGATGCGGAAAGCCAGGGACACACTCACGCACCATGGCAAAGAGAGTTCTTTAAGAACGTTGAAGGCTTCGTAAAGTACGGAGTACCCGAAGAAAGGGCCAAAGAAATACTGACTAAATTTCTCCAGCTATCGGTATCAACCCCGCTCCCCGATGTTACCAAGACATTCCAGAATCCGGATCTTCTGGAGGAGGTGGGAGTTCATACAAAACAGGATCCCCCGCTGCGGGATTTTATGGTGGAATTCCTTACTCCACTCATGCGAAATTTCAGTTTCGAAGGAAAAGAGAACGTACAATACATTCTACCGCTCCTGGGGAAATTTCCTGTTACTCTAATCTCCAATCACATGAGCCATCTGGATGCGCCGGCCATCTACAACATGCTCTATAACCAGGGCGGAGATGCACGACAGATAGCCGATCAACTTGTCTTTATTGCCGGACGTCTGGCATTCGAGCCCGACTTTGCCCGATTGGCTTTGTACATGTTTGATACTCTGCTCGTTTGCTCCAAGCTGGATATGAGCGATAACCCTGGTCTTGCGGATTTGATGACTCGCATTAATATGCGCGCATTTCGACAATCGCAGCAGCTTCAAAAGGAAGGCCGCATACTTTCTATTTTTCCGGAAGGTACGCGAAGTCGCACAGGACGATTGATTTCGTTCGTCGATACTGTGTATCACTACGTTGCAAACAAGATCATTATTCCGGTAACTCTGGAAGGCACCGACAACATATTGCCGACTTCCTCATTCCTGTTTAATGCTGCAGAAGGAAAGATGGTCCTGGGCCGACCCATCTTGGTGGGAAAACTACCGTCCAAGCAAATGGAGCAGCTTCCCGATTTTGTAGATCGCCTGGAAGTGCCCGACACAGTAGACAAGAAGCAGTACATTATCGATAACCTGGCCGTTATAGTAGGCCAGAATCTACATAAGCATCGACATGGAACGTATCGTAACCTGTATGTGGCCGACGATCCGCGAAACAAAGAAAATCGCCTCATCGTAAAGCCCACAAAGCCTGCGCAGAAGGTTGTGGTGATCGGACATTCGCCGTACGGAACTGCCATTGCTGCGGTGCTTGCTAACAAGAATACCGACATTCTCATTTACACCGACAATGCCGACAAAGCCGAAGAGTTTAATGCAAGAAGGGTGGACGGAACGCATTTTCCGTTGTTCAAGCTTCCGCCTAACATTAGCTTTACTTCCAATCCGGTGGATGTGGAGCAGGGCACGCTATTCGTGCAGGCAGCGCGACCCTGGGAGTTGGATAGGTACTACAGCCGATTGAAGCTCTATCTGCAAAAATCGGATGCGCCGGTGGTAAGCGTGGTCAAGGGCTTTACCGGATCGGAAAAAGGACTGATTCTAGAAGATCTGGCGCATGACTACGACATAGATCCGGCGCGCCATGTAGTAATGGCCGGAGCAAACTATCCGGAACAAATCATGGAGCGAAAGATTTCTGGTTACGAAATGGCGGCCAATCGGTCCGAAATCGTAGCCGAACTGACGCAGCTATTCAGCGCGGGCTATGTATTTGTGCGACCTGCGGTTAATCCATCCGATGTGCGAGGAGTACAGCTGGGCGGCGCGCTCAAGAACATCTATGCGCTGGCTACCGGTTTGCTGGACGGATATTACGAGGGCAGCCTGGGCGGTAACTGCGATAACTCTCTGTTTCATGTCTCCAATCGATTCTTTCGCGAATTGACTACCATTGGAACAGCGCTGGGCGGACAGGCAGAAACTTTTTCCGGGCTGTCCGGGCTTACAGATCTGATGCTTGCCTGCTTTGGCGCCGATGCTCGGGATCGGCAGTACGCCCACGATTTCGTAAGCGGCAAAGTGGATCCGGACCATAAATCGAACGGAGTCTTTGGGGTGCGATCGCTGCCAAACTTGATAAACTTGAATCCGGACGATTTTCCTGTGGCATTTGCTGTGCATGCCGTTCTCGTGAAGGGAATGTCAGGCGAACAGGTGCTCGAGTCTATTATGTACAGCCTGCGGAAGTTCTAATGCATGCAGAAGTCCATAGCTAGGTTCGCTTTTCCCGGTCTGCTATTCTGCGCGCTACTGCCGTGGAAGCCCGCCATTGCCGACGGACCGACCTACACCCCGGTGCAGATTGGATTCTTTGCGCCCATTCAAATCCCGGATGCGGATGTAGTCGGAGGGCTTCGTTTCAATATCTTTTTTGGCGAGTCCGACTATGTCTATGGTCTGGACGCCGGATTTGTCAATGTAGTGGAAAAGGGATCCGGTGGATTGGCGGTGGGGATTGCCAATGCTTCGGATAGCCACGTGGGTATCCAGGGCGGTTTCTTTAACTATGCCGATGATCTCTATGGAGTGCAGCTCGGAGTGATCAATGGCTCCGATTCGCAAATAGGCTGGCAGCTTGGTCTGATAAATTGGACCGATGATTCTTTTATGCCCATGACAGGGCTGATGGCAAACTTCGCCGATTCTGCATTTTTGGGACAATACAGTCTGGGAATTAACAATACCGACGATTCGGTTCTTCAAATCGCAGGGCTGGGAAACAACAATGATGGAGATACCTGGCTTCAAATAGCGGGGGGCGCCAATATTTCGAAGAACGTCTTCGCGCAAGTGAGCGGTGTATTCTCCGATGGGCAGAAAACCACGTTGC
>JAGRNC010000020.1 GCA_020440935.1 Leptospiraceae bacterium
TGACAGGGCGATTTCGCATCGGAACAGATAATAGAAAAGATGCCATCGGCGCCTTCCGTCCAATGGTCATATGCAAGAAAAGAGAAAGGAAAAACGCATTAGTTCAATCCTTCCGATCACCGTGCAGGCTAATTCGCAGAGCATTCAATGCGTGAGTACAAACCTGTCCAGAAGTGGCGTGGGCTTTCTCAGTCATAAGATTATCAATCCGGGCAAATGTGTGTTGGGAATCGGAAAAGATTCCATGACCGGCACAATTCTGTATCGAAAGTCCCAGGGTTCTGGCATTGTTCAGGAAAAAGAAAAGGTCTATCAATATGGAGTAAAATTGAGCGCAACGCTCACTTCAGCCCAGCTTGACCAACTGGTTCTACAGTCGCGGATGCCGAGCAAGGGTAGAGTCTAGTTCGCTACTGCCCCGTGGGCGGATCCACGCGAAGGACAGGCAAGTACCTGCCTCCATCTTCCGACTGCAACCATCCAATCATCCATTCGCGAATCTGACAGCGAAGATCCCAGAGACGCGCCGAGTCCCCCGCGCTCATCAGGGCGCGAAGCACCATTGTTCGTTCGCTGGCTCCCGTTACCTGCAATCCCGCCGCCTTTCCATTCCACAGCTCGCAGGTCTTTAGATACTCTTTATAATCAGTGCGAATTCGCTCCACCGGAACGGTGTAATCGGCATGCACCTCCACAGTTCCGAGCAATTCGGTGGAATTCCGCGTCCAGTTCTGAAAAGGATCGTTGAGAATCTGACTTACCGGAATAACCAGCCGGCGTAGATCCCAGGTCTTCACAACAACGAAAGTTAGCTGGATCTCCTCCACCGTCCCATATTCGCCCTCAATTATCAATACGTCGCCCAGGCGGATCGGCTGCGTTACCGCGATTTGCAGTCCAGCCACCAGGCTTGCGATGGATTTCTGGGCGGCAAAACCGATCATGATGCCCGCTATTCCAGCCGAAGCCAGCAATGAGACGCCCACCTTGCGCACCACTTCAAATTGCATTAGTATAAGCGCCGCGCAAAATACGATGATAAAGATTCCGCCAATTCGACGAAACACAGCCACCCGGGTCCGCGTCCCCCTGCTTCGCAAAGGGTCCTGGCGTTCGGCTGCAGAAAGAGCCACACCCGATAGAAATCCGATCAGTCGATGAGCGCTCCAACCCAGTCCAACGATCAAGGTAATCAAAAGCAACCGATCCACCAGGTCCTGCAGATCGGGATGTAAGAAGAGAAGTCTAAAAGAAAGGAATTGTATTACAACAAATAGAAGGAATTTCGCCGGACCCCGCAGATGGTCCAGAAGTGCATCATCCCAATGGATCTCGGTTCGGCTGGAAACTTTGCGAAGAGCACGAATTAGCAGGCCACCCGCAAGCAGGGCCACTCCCAGTGCAAGACAGATGGCCAGAGGCACGCCGAGCCATTGCCAGATTTCCAGATCCAGAAATCGAATCTGTTCCATCCAATCGGGAATGAAAGATCGAATCCAATCACTGATTGCTTTTGCGTTTTGCGGCGACAAGTCTACCCAGATCGTTAATATTTGGCACTACAATTCGGTCGGCAAAAAGCTCAACTTTGCCCTGCTTCACAAATTGACTGATGACTCGTTGCACTTCATGGGTATCCTGGCCGCACCAGTTTGCCACGTCATCCACCGAGATATTGAAAACCATGTTATTTAGCTTCCCGTAATTTGGATCCTTTTCGGCCAGCATTAAGAATGTATCTGCAACCTTGGCCTGTAAGTCCTCCAGAAGAAGTACCTGAAGTCTACGTTTCGCATCGTAAATTCGTTTGGAAAAGATGACCAGAAGTCGGTGGGCCAGTTGCGGGTTTCCATTCATCAATGTATCAAAATTCGCCCGGTTAAAATGGAGCGTCTTCACCGTATCGACAGCGATGGCGCTGGCGCTACGCGGCTCTTCTTCCAGGATAGCCATTTCGCCAAAGATGTCGCCCACCGAGAGCACATCCAGGGTCTTCTGAGTCTGCCCAAAAGTCTTGGTAATCTTAACCCTGCCGTCCTGGATAAAATAGAAGTCATTACCCGGCTCATATTCACAGAATATAATTTCCCCGGGTTCGAACATCTTTCCGAACTTTTCAAACAGGGATTCGGGCAGTAGCATCATGTCAGGGCTTCCAACCTTTTCTTTGCTTCGTCGGTCATATCATCCGGCGGATTCATAGATACCACCTTCTTAAAGAGCGATGCCGCTCGCTCATTGTTTCCCGACGATTGCGCAATTATTCCCAGCTGAAAAATACTGGGTTTTACAGCAGCCCCCGTTGGATGGAGTTTTATGTAATTGCTGAATGTCTGACTCGCATCATTAATTCGCTTCTGCTTGATTTGCGTTCGTCCCAGTTCGTAAAGACAACGCGCCACCGCATCCGCTTCATCCTCGGTGTGCGGGCTGGTCACTTCTTGTGCTTTTTCGAAACGTTCCGCAGCCTCATCGTAATCGCCGTTCTGATAGTGTTGCAATCCTTCCATCAACAATTCAGTGGCATCAATGCCGGAATCCGAGCTGTCGCCAAAATCATCGTCCATGGGCATTGCATACGGATCTTCGTCCACGGAGTCCGCAGGCATCATACTCTGTGCCATGAAACCGGGATCCAATCCCGATGAGTCCTGATGCTGCTGCGATTCCAGAGCAGGATAGCCCAGCGGATACGTCTGGCCCTTTCGCGCCATTTGCAAAAGCTCCTGAGCTCTTGAGGCGAATTCCCCACCAGGATAATAGCTCAAATAACGTTCAAATGCATATACTGCATGATCCACATTGCCAGATCGATAGAAAGACTCTGCAACGTTCATTAATTCGTACGCTGGATCGCGGGTGGAGTCCGCCTTTAGAATATTTCGAACCTGTCGGTGGATATCGCGTAACTGCTTTGAGAACACTCGAAGCATCTTCAGTATGAGTCTTGTATTCTTAAGTATGAATTGCTCGAACTCGGGTAGCTTAAAGACGACCAGGGTAGTTTTGCCAATTACCTGGGCTGTTTCTTCTCTTGGATAGCGACCCATGGAAGACTTAACCGCAAAAAACTCGCCCACCTGCACTTCCTCGCGAATCTCTTCGCCGGAATCGATGGCCGTGCTGATTAATACAACCCTGCCGGATTGCAGTACGTACACATCGTCTCCCTTATCTCCCTGGAAATAAACGATGGAACCGCCAGTGTATACTCTTGAAACAGGCATTCTATAGGCTTACCGGCAGGATTTCAGAAACTCGGTCTCTTCCCGCCACCGAAGCCAGCGAGTCTATCAGACCGGAAATCCCCTCTACAATCAATTTTCGGGAGTTACCCACCTGAATTCGATCAAATTTCACTCCAAAGTGTCGAAAGACGGGCTCCAGGCTATCCTCTCCAAATACTGGGATTCCGCCTCTGATAACAAGGAAAACCTTCTCGGGGCTTAATTCTGTTAGTATTTCTTCCACATCTTTGGACCGACTCTGTACCACCATAACATCCGCAGCATTGCCCGGTCGAAGCGGCCCTCGGTTTTTCAGCCGAAACATTTTTATGGGGTTTTCCAGCACGATTTCCGGCAGCAAGGAGCGGTTCTTTCCGAGTAATTCTGCAGCCCGGCGAATGTTATCGGTCATTCCGGCGCCGCCCGCCATGGATGTATCGGTCCCCAGGCAGAATGGGATTTTCCGCGCAAGTAGGCGCTCCACTTCCAGAGTGGTGTCGTACAGAAATCGGTTACTGACCGGACACCATACAACGGTGGCGCCCGCTTCCGCAATCTTATCCAGATCATCATCTGAAAGCGACAGTCCATGGACGAGCACAGTTTCCGGCCCCAGGGCCCCAAATTCCTCCAGCAGAGCAAGGGACCGGCGGCTTTCCGGATCCCAGCCTTCGGCAATATGGATAATGAAGGGCAACCCGGCTTTTCGGGCCCGCTGGTATTCTTTGGATACTCCGTCGCCCCATTGCAATGCATAAGAGCCTACGCTGTGCGCGATTCCGTAATCCTCCAACAAATCCACTGGCAGGCTTTTTGCGAATGGCTGCCGCACAAAGGCAGGAATATGGTCCACTACCAGGCTGCATCCGTTCATTGCGTTTCGATAGGCGCCAATTTTATAGAGGTCTTCTACATCGAGCAGCATCCTGTCCTGAAACTCCGGCGAAGACTTCACCTCGTTATCCCAGGAAAGCCAGTTCATATGCGGAGCTTTACCCTGGAACGGAAGGTAGCTGGCCAGCAGAGAATCGTGGCCATTAATCAACGCCGGAAGCACTGCCAGACCATGAAGGTTGATGCTAAGGATCTCATCCTTTTGCTCACCCTCCTGAAGATACTCTTCGATGGTAGGCCCAGAAAAAACCAATCCTGCCATGGATTGAAATTCCCCGGCGTTATACACCTCAGCGTTTGTCAATTGCCAGCGTTCCACAGATCCCCCCGTTTCTTTTCGGGTCCTTAATCATCAATGCGACATAATCATCTGCCCTTTCCGGGGCCACGAACCACCATTTTCCGCACTTTCTAGGCCCAACTCCATCGGTGGACCCGATGCCACCGTAGCGGCCAATGCCAATTTCTTAAAAACATTTGACCACAGAGGCACTTCCAGAATTCCTTACCGCAGGTGGTGAATCGTGGCCAATATTAAGTCATCAAAAAAGGATATCCGTCGCACAGAGAAGCGAAGACTCCTAAATGCGCAACAGAAAGCAAGACTCCGTACTTTCGACAAGAAAGTCCGTTCTCTCATTTCTGAAGGCAAAGCAGACGAAGCTAAAGAGGCTTTCCGTCTATTCTCAAGCTACGTGGATCGCGCGGGCAAACGGAATTTGATTCACCATCGTCAGGCTGATCGCCGCAAAGCCCGTCTGGCCAGGCTAGTTCAGGGCGGAGCCGCACAGGCTTCCTGAGAAAAGAAGGGCGATTAGCTCAGCTGGGAGAGCGCCTGCCTTACAAGCAGGATGTCGGCAGTTCGATCCTGTCATCGCCCACAGTAAAAAGGCCGCAGTTGCGGCCTTTTTTTATGTACTCCCAATCTGCAGTTTCTATCCCATGGATTTGGGATGATGCACATTCCTGGGACTTATCGATTTAATTCTTCGTTTGCCTGCCCGGCGGCCCATGAACCCACCAGTCGGTTCCCGTCATCTTGCACTTGATATACTACCGGATCCTGCTGCCCCCAATCTACCGTCAAAGTATCGCCTTCGCGCACTCCCACGCCCGAGTATTGCTGGCCCGCAATGTTCCATTCGAACTTATAGGCATCGCCGTCTCTTGTGATCTGCACCGTTCCTCGGTAGGGCGAGCCATCGGGGTTGGAACCCTGCACCTGATATTCGCCGCTAACGCCCTGCCCTTTATCCTGCGAGCAATGCAGGCCAGCGCCCATAAAGGAAAGCGCCAGAACCAGGGCCATGGCTGTTCGTTGTATTCGCATGTTGGACCTCACTGAATTGTTTTTCAAGATCAAAGAAAAAATATCATAGAAGAACCGCCGCAAGCTTTGCCTTAGCCAGCTCGCACCATAGAGGGAGCGAATGAAAGCTTTGCTTCCAGACCGGATAAAAATGCAAGACTGTCCAGCTGATAGAGGCGGCATAGCTGCAGACGGCGCTCCCTTTTTTCGGGCGAAACTCGTAGAGTGGATCGATAGTAGAGCATAGAGCATAGCAGCCGAGCGGTGCCATCCACGATATCCGATGCGAAGCGTTCGCGATCGTCGCTTTCCATTTCACGATATAGCTCTACGGACTTATCAAATTGGCTGCGCATTCGATCCAGTAGATCCGTTTCCGAGGAGTCGAAGTGATCCCATTCGCAGTCCATATATTCGCGCAAGAATCCGTGTTTTCCCATACCGGTAACAATACCGCCAATAGCAGCATTTACCTGAATCTGCGAAGTTCCATCATAAATAGTGGTGATACGCGCATCGCGATATAATCGGGCTACGTCATAGTCTTCGGTAAAGCCGGCGCCTCCATGCACCTGGACGGCCTGGCCCGTAATGCGAACGCAGTTCTCGGAGCAATAGAATTTGGAGATAGGAGTAAGGATGCTGGCAAGCTTCTCCCAGTATTTTATGATTGTATCGCTTTTGATGTCTTTTTCTGTGGCGCCCTTGGCCGTTAAATGCTCTCCGCGCCAGTAATAATGGTCCATTGCCCGGGCGCCTTCGAACTGCAGGCAGCGCATGGCCTGAATGTGCGATTCCATGTCCTCCAGGATGGCCGACACGGCGGGTATTTCCTGTAGTAGTCGACCGAATTGCAACCGCTGGGATGCGTACTTCTTTGCTTCTTCGAAGGCTCCTGTAGCAAGACCCACGGATTGTTGCGTAATTCCCATGCGCGCTCCGTTGAGCATTCCCATCGTGTAGCGCACCAGACCCATTCCCTGCTGCCCCACCAGAAGCCCTGGCGTGCCCTCAAAAAGAATTTCGCAGGTGGGCGAAGCGTGCATTCCCAATTTCTTTTCTATGCCAGCCACCTGAGCGTTTGCCCCATCAACAAGAAAGAAGCTCAGTCCGCGGGCCCCACTTTCGGGAGCTCCTGTACGCGCAAGCACCAGCAAAAGCGCCGATTTTTCGCCAGTTCCGCACCCCTGCGTGATAAATCGTTTCGCTCCGTCGAGGATATACAGGGAATCCGAATCATCGCCGGCAAAGTCAGCCCACTTCTTTTTTTCCTCTTCGGTGGCAGGCCGCGCTTTTGTTCGAAGGCCCGGAAGATCCGATCCATGATCTGGCTCGGTAAGTCCCATGGCGCATGCATGCTCACCCGCAGCCAGGGCCGGAATCCAGCGTTCGCGCATTTGATCGCTGGCATTTCTTTCTATGATTTCTGCTAGATTGATACAGCCAATAGCAATGGTCATAGCGGCATCCACTCGATACATCATCTCAGTGAAAAAGGCGCGAACGCTCCAGGGAAGCCCCAGTCCACCATACTTACGCGAAAGCCCGGTAGGTTGCAACCCTGCCTGCCTGGCTTCCTCCACCAGTTGAAGCATGGTTTCGGGAAATTCCACCTTGCCATCTTTGAAGTGCACGCCTTCCCGATCCAGCTCGGCCACATGCGGAGCGATCTTCTTACCGGCGAATTCGCCGGCGCTTTCTAGAATACTTCTATAGAACTCCAGCGCCTCGGCCATGTTGGAGGGCGCCATTGCAAAGCGCTCATCGCCGCTCGCCTGGTAACGCCTGGCATCGGCGAAATCCCCTTCAAATGCTTCCACCACTTCTCCCCAGGGTACTATACTTTCAAAATGGAGTAGAAGATCTTCGTTATCGGTAAAATAGTTTCCTTCAATCATTTAAACTCTTCCTTGCCACAAAGGCGCCGCGCAGTTCGCGCATGGAATATCCAGTGGCCCGATCCTCCGGATACAGCTCGGCCAGCTTTGACTGCACTTCTGTACTTATGTTTTTTCCATGGCACTGCAGGCATAGATCGGCCTTAAGTACGATGGGCGCAACTACATAGAAATCCGATGCGGTCTTGAATGCCACCGGTCCGATCTTTTCGCCGCTATCCAAGCGCGCCTTCCAGAGCTTCAGCACAGCCGCCTCGAATTCATTGGGACTGTGGTTCGGATTTCTGGGACGATCCGAGATGCGGTAGATCCGGGCTTTATCGCTGTGTTTCTTTTCCATTTCCGGTGAAACGATTTTGCATCGCTCGATAGCCGCAGCCGTTCCATCGTTTTGAATAGCCTCTGTGAGATTCTTCATTAGTTCGGTCTTGAATGCCTCAAACCTGGGAATATAGGGCGCTGCCTCTTCATTACCCTCTGCAGAAAGTGCCGCAAATTCGATGTTCAGAAGCGCATTTGGATTGGCGGCCACCACCGTTTGGTCCTTCTTCGAGCATTGGATGGCCAGAAGGCCTAACAGTAGACAGATCCAGAGTTTTTGCATGTCCGTAGCATTCGCCTCATGCCAGATATGGCAACCAAAATGCTAGGATAATCGAGCAGCAAGATTATGAACTCGCGGATCGTCCGGACGAAGCTGCTGCAGAAATCCGAGCATTTCGCGAGCGATCGCTCGCTGATCCAGTCGATCATAAAGGTGGATCAAAAGCAACAAATTTCTGCCATGAAAAGGATTGCGGAGATACAGCCTCCGAGAAATCAGCAGGGCCCTCTGGAGATATTCTTCGCCCTTTGCCTGGCTGCCAGCAATCTGAAAGGCTGCCGCCACACGATACAGGGATTCTTCCGCTTCCGCCCCGGCTGCGAGAATTTGTTCCGCCTGCTGAATTAACTCCGGGATTACTCCAGGGTTTTCAGTGGCGGCTTTCAATAGTCCGTATAATGCATCCCTGGCCGGAGGTTGCATCTCCTCTCCAAATCGATAGGAGAGCAAGGACAGATCATCGCTCAAATCGCCTATCTCGGTGAGCTTTCCGCGAATCTTCATCAAATCGCCGTCCGTCTCTTCCACAACGTATAGAAAACGAGTTTCGTCATTATTAATGGAGCGCTCGCCGCCATCGCTCATCCACAGGTCGTCTCTACCATCGGAACCAAGAATAAGCCGATCCCCAAAAAGCAATCGGACTGTATCGATGCGAAAAGCCCCCGGCCCTGCGCTCAATGTAACTCCAATCTTGCGTAAATCCGATTCCGTTTGAATGAAATGAGCTTCGCCGGAGCGCAAAAGCACCGCCCAGGGGTGCTCCACATTCAACAGATAGGCAAAGCCTGTCTGTTCTTCCACAAGAGCCAGCAGGAAAGAAGCCATCATGGTTCCGTCGAAAGGGCGAAACACTGTTTCCAGTTCCAGGTAGGCCCGGTGCATCCATTGCTCGGGATAGAGATCCTGCGTATGCTCGAACAGCTGTGTACGAGCCAGGTTGCTGCGAAATACAGTTCCAAGCACCATTGCCCCGCCGGCCCCCTGCACCGATTTTCCCATGGCATCGCCATTCAGAAACACTCGGTATTTGAGTCCGCGTAACTCTATGCGATCGGCCACGCAGATATCGCCGCCGATCTCCGAGGCCCTGCTTTTAAATTCAAATTTCTTCTTTTGCTCTACTAGAATGGACACATCGCCCCGCGACGCAGCCAGATCGCCGCCAATAGGTCCAAGAAGCAGCGACGTAAGATAATAGTCCCCATCCTGTTGCTCTTTTAGCTCCCGGAGCGATTCCATTGTATCCTGCAATTCGGCTGTGCGACTCTTTACCTTTTGATCCAGATCGCGGTTTAGCTCTTCCACTTCGTTAGTAACGCGCATGAATCGGCTTGCCATTAGAGCGGCCAGCCCGCTTACCAGAAATACAAAAGCAAAGCTGCCGATCTTGGGAGTATGAATAAAGTCGCTGGCAACGAGGATATCGTGCACTAGAGCGATGGCTACAATCAAGGTTCCAAATACGATAAACCACGCATCCCGATTCCTGGCCAGCGCCTGCCGCACCAGAAAGTACAGCATATAACAAAGCGCGGCGATCAGCATCAGATACCAGAGATCGCGCGCTATGCGCATCACCGGTAGCGGAACAAATAATACGAGCCCCGCGGTTACCATACAGTACACCGCATAGACTTTGGCGATCAGAGTGGTCCGGCGATCGCAGAACTCGATAACGAATGCAAGAAAAAAGGGCGGAATCAGAAAAAGCAAAAAGTGCTCTACCCTTCGGTGGATTTCCACATGATCGGAAAATACCAGATCTCGCGTAAATGTATTGGCCGCAAACCAGTACATGGAAAGCAGGACCGATCCAAGTCCAAAGTAGATATTATAGCGATCTTTTCTTCGTCGAAGATACAGCAAGATGTGGTAGCCGCCCCAGGCGACGTAAATCGTCAAAAAGACGAATGCCAGAATCTCCCTTTCGCGATGCGCGGCGAAGATCTCGTTTACCGGACCAAGCTGCACCGGATCCATAAACTGAAACGGATACTGGCCGTTGGAATATACCGCTATGTAGATAAAGTTCTTTTCCTGAATCGATTGGAGCGGAATGCCGCGCAGGAAGGGTCGCATGGCACCGGGCTTGTAGGGAGACTCCTGGCCCAGCTGACCAAAGCAATGTTCATTCAGGCAATAGGCAGAAACATCCAGTACACGACCGGCATTCAGGGCCAGTATTTCATCGGCACGTAATCGACGATTCAGCTTTTCCGGTAATGCATGGCGCAATGTAATCCAGCCAGTATAATCGGATGCCAGATCGGTCTGGCTTAGATTCACCGGAAGGTTTGTCTCTTTCCAGTTTGCTGAGTCCGGGCCTAGGTTTTCTGCTTTAAGTCCGTTGAGTTCCCTGGCCTGCGGAAGATGCAATCCACGGCTAACCTGCCAGTGTTCCAGTACCACGATATTGGAATCTGCGTCGTTTGATTTGCACGCCCCCAGCAGAAATAGGAGCATAGCAATGAGTAGTGCAATCCGGTGTAGCATCCGCAAAGCACAGTGGCCGTGGCTGAAAAAAAGGCAAGGAATATCCCGCTTCTGTTGCCATTGTGCCGGTGAGCCGCCACTTTGCCCACCGGCAGAGTGCAGGTAACTGATTTGCCAGTTCCACCGAATGGTTAGTATCAATGGAAGCAGAAGCCAGAGCTAAATTGCAGCCTGCCATGCAGGAGCTTTCACGGGAGCATCCTTCCCATGCATCGGATATTCAGAGTCTGCATGGCTGGATAGTAAACTCCGGCGCCCAGGAGCGCCAGCGGATGAATGCATATCGCATCCATGGCGCCACCGGCATTGGCCTGGAGACCCTGGTTCGGATTCTTTTGTGGGGAACCCAGTCCTCGATCTTTGAGCTTCACTGGCAGCAGCATTGCCCGCATTGTAACATGATAACGGCCGAGTACAATTCACTGGCCTTAACTTCCGGAACATCGCATTGCAAAATGTGCGACGTTTCGTTCACAGTGGACTTTAAGGAAAGGGTGGAAGTGAGTTTTTCTCTGCATCCATCCATAGAGTCCATTGAGGTCCCGCCCTTTTGTTTGCCGCCCAGATCATTGAAACCTCTGGCCCAGCTTTCGCTGGTTCAGGGAGAAATCGAAGAAGTAGAATTCGAAATTAAGCCCGGTGTATACCGCTACTATTGTCCCATAACCATGTCCATGGGCCGCCTGCATGTGGACCCAGCGTCCAAAGCGGAGGAATCGGAGCTTCATATTCGACAGCTACAGGACAACCGATTCGATTCTACAGAGCTTCGCATATCCGAAGGTCTGGTGCACCTAAAAGCGGAAAATACTACAGTGCCCATTTCCGGATTAATCGTACACGAAGATCGGCTGTCCGATCCCATACCATTCCAGGATCTGGACATCCACCTGACTGGACTGGAGATCATTCATTATCCAGAGTTCCGCGAAATCTTTGGAAACGATGCACTATCGGATCGAGAGAAGATGACCATTTCCGGCGTCACCATTCTTTTTACAGATATCACAGGCTCCACTGCAATGTACGAAACGCTGGGTGACATCCAGGCCTACAACATTGTTCGTGATCATTTTCAAATATTGATTCAATCGATCGAGGATCGAGGCGGAATCATTATTAAGACTATTGGCGATGCGGTAATGGCATCCTTTACGAATACGGACCGCGCTCTGGAATCCATTTTTCAGTCGCTGGATCGCTTTTCGCACTACAACGAAGAAAAGGATACTACTCGACAGATAAACTTGAAAATCGGCCTGCACAGTGGTCCGGCTATTCTCGTAAACCTGAACGATCGATTGGATTACTTTGGAGGCGCGGTAAACAAGGCCGCCCGAATCCAGGGATTGGCTTCCAGTAATGAAATCGCCTTTTCCCAGGAAATACTGGATTATCCGCCCATACGTCGCATGCTGCTACAGCGCGGATTCAAAAGAATCTATAGAAGATACTCCACGCTCAAGGGACTGAGCGGTAGTCATCCGGTGTACTTCTTACGAATTGGCCAGCAAGATCCAGATTCCAGTCAAAACCCTGGCCGGAGTCAAGAGGTAGAGTCCAGTTTAGCGGGCGCGATGCAGTAGGTCTATGTGGCGACAATCCGAGATACTGCTAAAGGATCGCTCCCGTGGCTTTCACATTGTTACTTCAGAAATACAGGCCGCTCTCAATTCCATGTTCGCCGATGGGCAACCATCCGTTGGTCTCTGCCATCTATTCTTGCATCATACCAGCGCATCGCTGGCCATAAATGAGAACGCCGATCCGGATGTAAGGGGCGATCTGGAGCGGCATTTTTCGGTGCTTGCTCCCGAAAATGCGCCGCACTATCGCCATACCCTGGAGGGCCCCGATGACATGCCCGCACATATCAAGTCAGTCTTGATCGGTCCGGAACTGACTGTTCCGTTGCGAAAAGGAAAGCTGGTCCTGGGCACCTGGCAGGGAATTTATCTTTGCGAACATCGGGACCATGGGGGACGGCGCACTCTGACCATTACGGTTCAGGGCGAGTAAAGAAATGACCTTGGATGGCAGATCATCGCTGCAACCACTCCATACATCCCAAAGGGTTTAGCTCAGTGGCAGCGATTGATTCTTTGCAAGTACCGCCCTGGATTAACCTGCGATTCGATGCGCCATAGACTTCCATGTTTCATGCCATAGAATGTGCGAAACCGAATGAAATGCGCCCAGATTCCATTTGGGTGCCTTCCCCCGCGAAAGCCGTCGCGCAATTTGATAGGCATACCATCCAGCTTCGCTCATGAGACCAAATGCTGGCATTGGCTTCAGTACAGGTAATTCTACTTCGGAAAGCGCGCCCGATAAGAAGTCCTGCGCAAAGGTTGGGCTTATCAAAAAAGGGCGCCCCATTCCAATCATATCTGTGTCGCCGTTCTTAAGAGTTTCATCGCAGAAGGCCCTGCTGCGAAAGCCGCCGGTAATCATCAGCGGGGTCTTGATTTTCTTTCGCAAATCGCGGGCAAAGTCGATAAAGTAGGCTTCCCTCCGTTTTGTGCTTTCGCGAACACCGACTCCGTCGTTCAACAAAAAGGACGGACTTTCGTAGTTACCGCCGGATATTTCCAGTAGATCAATCCCTTCTTTTTCAAGCATTTCGGCTACCTGCAGGGATTCGCCCTGATCAAAGCCCCCTTTCTGAAAATCTGCGGAGTTCAGCTTAACGGCCAGGGCCACGTTTGCGCCGACTGCTTTTCGTACGGCGCGTACCGCTTCCAGTAGAAACCGGGCCCTGTTCTCCAGCGATCCGCCCCAATCGTCGGTGCGTTGATTGGTGATGGGCGAGAGAAATTGGCTGAGCAAATACCCATGCGCAGCATGCACCTGAAGGCCATCAAATCCGCCTTCCACGCAAAGGCTGGCGGTGCGCGCAAAACGTCCGATGAGATCTTGAATTTCTTTTTCACTTAGGGCGCGCGGCTTTCCGTACAGCCCCTTCTCATGGAGCTGAACTGCGGAGGCGGAACGGGGATGTAGATTAATTAGCCTTGAGGTCTGTCTTCCGGAATGGCTGATCTGAGCCCAGAATTTTGATCCACCCGATTTGGCCGTCGAAGTCCATTGGCGAAGCGCAGTCATACCACGGTCGTCTTCGAGCACAACGTTACCTGCAGATTCCAGAGAACTGCGATCGATCATAATGTTGCCGGAAATCATTAAGCCGGGCGCGGGATTGTTTGCGGCCCACTGCTTATACAACTGTACATGATAACGATTGGGATTGTGGTTTGCGCCAGCTACGCGCTCGGTCATGGCTGCCTTGGCCAGCCGGTTAGGCAACGTCTGTCCGCACTTTAATCTTAATTCCTGAAGCATACCAGTGAATGTAGCATCAACGTTGCGAAGCAAGCATAAATGCCTATACTGGCCAACAGGCAAGGCAGAAAAGGTGAATGGACAGATTCCACTGACCATGATAGATGGCAGCCCATGAGTAATCGGCGGCAAAGTATTCTATCTCGATGGGCAGCCCTGACCGGTGTTGCCATTCTTACTCTAATTCCAGTTTCTAGAAGTTTCGCCGAACCGGATCTGCAACCACTGCCGACCATAACATCCTACGTTACCGATACCACAGGAACCCTCAATCAAAGCGAAAAAGACGACCTCTCAAAGATTCTGGAGCGGATTGAAGAGGAAAACGGAAGTCAGGTCGTTGTAGTTCTCATCCCGACTACCCAGCCGGAGGCCGTGGAGCAGTACAGTCTTCGCCTGGCATCGCAGGTGGGCATTGGCCGGAAGGCCACCGACGATGGAGTGTTGATCCTACTTGCAAAAGACGATCGGCGCATTCGTATAGAGGTGGGCTACGGTCTGGAAGGGGCCATTCCCGATGCACGGGCGAATCGGATCATTGAGCAGACGATTGTTCCTGAGCTAAAAAAAGGAAATTTCTATATCGGCCTTCGCGACGCCGTACTCGAAATCGAGCGGCTGATTAAGAAAGAAGAGCTTCCGCCTCCTGATCGCACAGTACCCGAAACTCGCACTCCGGATCGGGGCTTTGATTGGA
>JAGRNC010000209.1 GCA_020440935.1 Leptospiraceae bacterium
CACACAGGCTGGGCCCAACCGCACTTTGGTTCGATTCCTTATTGAGCAGGGCTCTGGTTCGTATCGGCGGGCGAGTCCTTGGAATCTTTGGACTCGGTCAGATCGATGGCATCGCAACCGCCGGTCTTACGCATTTCGTTGTAAGTAGTGATATCGTTTTTCAAGAATGCATCACGATCGAAGTTTTCGTTCTTCTTAACCGTAACTTGCTCTTTGATGTCGTCCTGAATCTTCTGGTATTCCTGACGCATAATATCCTGCTTCAGGGTTGCCTCGGCGTATTCCAGACATTTGTCCAGAGTCATGGAGGCTGCACGTGCGCCAAAGCGCTCGCGGATTTCCTGGCAACGAGCTTCTTTTTGCTGCTCGGTAATCTTGATTCGATTCTCCAGTTTATCCATTACATAGAGCTGGCTCAGCACTTCCAGCCGCACCTGTTCCATGATTTGCTTTACCATTGGTCTTTCGGTGAAGCCGTCTTCGATGGCCATTTGCTCAACAATTCGCATATCGCGATATCGCTCGTAGCTGTTCTTGGGATCCAGCTGCGCAACCAGAGCCATTAGCTCGGGACGATCGGCCGGCACCTGGTCGGGATTACATACAAAATTGACGAGAGTCTTTTTCTCTGCATTGGCCATGCGAGCCGTCTTCTCTATGAATGCATCGTAGTAGTTTTCAAATTCTTTCGTAGTAATGGTATGATTTCCAATACGTTCGATCTCTTCCCCGTCCTTGCAGGCGGAGAAGCTCAGGATCATGGCAACTGCAAGTCCTGTAATCACTAGCCTCTTCATGGGATTTCTCCTGAATAATTTTTAAACCAGAATAGCATGGGCAGATTTGGACTAACGTGTAGTCGACTACCCTGGCAATACTCGACAGTCATTGGATTAGCCCCTTCTTACAACGGCAAGCGAAACTACACCGTTGCCACCGGCTTTTCTGTATTCTGTAACGGTGCAGTAAGTTGCAAAAGCGCAGCCAGAAACGCCTCCAGCCTTTGCTCCAGGCCCGGGTTCTTGCCGGTTTGTGGCTCAAAATAGAGCGTATCGGATTTGCCCGGCTTAACGCGAAAGCCATGGCCGCCCTTTAGAATGGCAATCATATGATTGGGAGGTATTCGGAAATGGTCGGAGGCTTCCAGCTGTACAATGCCGCCGGCCTCTTCAAATACTGTTTCGAACCCGGCTGTGGAACAAAGTGTACGAATCTTTTCCACCAGTACAAACTGCTGGGCCGGTCCGCGGGGAGGCCCAAATCGGTCTTCCATTTCGCCGGCGATACTCTCCACTTCCTGTAAATCGATGGCCGCTTCAAAGCGCTTATAGAATTCGATTTTCTGGCGAGTATCGGGAATGTAGTCATCCGGTAGATAGAAATCGGTTTTTAGATTTACGGCACAACGGAAATCGGAAGATACCTCTTCGCCTTTCAGACGCCGCACCGCATCATCCAGGAATTTGATGTACAGTTCGTAACCCACATCCATGATGTCGCCGGATTGCTCTTTTCCCAGAAGGTTGCCGGCGCCCCGAATCTCCAGGTCGCGCATGGCCACTTTGAATCCGCTACCCAGTTCCTGGTATTCCAGCAAAGTATTGAGTCGCTTCTGGGCCTGCTCGGTCAGTATATGTTTTCCGGGATGAAAAAAATAGGCATAGGCCTGCCTCGACGATCGGCCCACCCTTCCGCGGATCTGGTAAAGCTGCGATAGCCCAAAGGAATCGGCGCGATCCACGATTAGAGTATTTACATTGGGCATGTCGATGCCATTTTCGATAATAGCTGTGGTTAGAAGCAGATCGTATCTTCGATTTAAGAAATCCAGAAGTATGTTTTCGATGTCATCTTCATTCATTTGTCCGTGCAAAGTGGTGAATGTCACTTCGGGCATTAGTGCGGCGATTCTTGCCGACACCGCCTCCAGATCCTGGATTCGGTTATGCAGATAAAAAACCTGTCCGCCTCGCTCCAATTCGCGCTGCACGGCTTCCAGAAGAACCGTATCCGAATCTTCCATTACATAGGTTTGCACTGGTCTTCGATCCCTGGGCGGGGTCTGAATAATGCTCAAATCTCGAATTCCGGTAAGGGAAAGATGAAGAGTCCGTGGAATGGGAGTGGCGGTGAGCGTAAGAACGTCCACCAGCGCCTTCATTTTCTTCAGTGCTTCTTTGTGGGTTACTCCAAATCTCTGCTCTTCGTCTACAATGAGAAGCCCCAGGCTTTTGAACTTTATATCCCGGGCAAGTAATGCATGGGTGCCGATTACGACATCCACGTCCCCCGCTTCCAGGTTCTTTTTGGTCTCCGTAATTTCCTTTCGAGAACGAAAACGGGAGATCCAATCCACGCGCACGGGAAATTCGCCATAGCGATCCTTGAAGTTCTTAAAATGCTGCAATGCCAGGATCGTTGTGGGGCAGATGACGGCCACCTGCTTGCCGCCCATTACCGCTTTGAACGCAGCCCGGATGGCCACCTCGGTTTTTCCGTATCCCACGTCGCCACAGACCAGGCGATCCATGGGCCGAGCTGTTTCCATATCCTGCTTCACCGCTTCAATGGCCGTAATCTGATCCGGCGTTTCTTCGAAGGGAAAGGCCGCCTCAAACTCTTCCTGCCAGGGCGAGTCCGGAGGGTATGCGTAGCCTTTGCGACTCATCCGCGCCGCATAAATTTTGAGCAATTCTTCGGCGAACTCTTCGATGCGCTCTTCTACTCGCTCGCGTACTTTCTTGAACGATGCTCGACCAAGATGATCCAGTCGGGGCTTTTCCGTAGGGGCCGCATATTTCTGAACCAGAGAAATTTGATCCAGGGGCACAAACAGTCGATCCTGCTCGGCATATTCCAGTACCAGAAAGTCCCTTTCGCGCCCGGCAGCCTTCACCCGTTCCAGCTTAACAAATCGGCCCACCCCGTGGTTGATGTGAACTACGTAGTCGCCTTCTTTTAGATCCAGAAACGATTCGATGGGCGAAGACGTGCGAGCCTTGAATCGATTCCTTTTGCTGTAGCTTCTTCCGAAGATGTCATGGTCCGACCAGACAAATAGATTTAGATCCGGGACTTCAAATCCTGCACTTCGAAAGTTCTGTACTATATAGAGCGGTTGCTTCTGGTCGTTTTTCTTTTTCCTGGCATTGAATGCGGAGCTTTTCTTACTTCCCGAAGCAGCCGGCTTACTGCCTTCCGGGATTAATGGCCCTGCGGGATCTTCATGCACGGAAATCTCCATGGAT
This sequence comes from Leptospiraceae bacterium, assembly GCA_020440935.1. Taxonomy (GTDB): domain Bacteria; phylum Spirochaetota; class Leptospiria; order Leptospirales; family Leptonemataceae; genus UBA3465. The sequence goes on from JAGRNC010000209.1 coordinate 3,249, forward strand.
TCCCCGCGAAAGATTCCGTTCAGTCTTTGAATCTGTGCATGGTATGGCGAAGTTAAAATGACTGTGGCGCCCTGATTGAGCTTCTCTTCCACTGCCTTGCGAAGCTCAGAAATGCGGCCCTGAAAGACCGGCGATCGGCGTAGCGGCGATGCGGACACTTCCGCCGCCCGATCCAGATCGGCCAGTTCTTCGCGAATGGCAAACATGGTGCGCACCTGCGAGGGGGGCTCGAAAGATTCGTCTCCATTCTTTTTGCCAGGCGAAGCGACCAACGCGTTCGCGTTTTCCGCGGATTCATCTTCGTGGTCGTTCTGGAAGGCCCATTCCATGTGCAACGGATCCTCTTCCAGGAGGGCTTGCGGGGCCAGAACCATACGATTGGCGCACTCGGCGTCATAGATTGTGTGGTATTCGGTGAGGACTCGGTTTCGATGCTTTTCTACGTCCTCGGGCTGCAGAAGAAAGACCAACGGCGGCGAAGGAAAAAGCTCCAGAAGGTGGCGGGATTCGAGTACCAATCCAATGATATCTTCCAGTCCGGGATCGTTCCGTCCCGATACGCAATGGCCCACGCTTGCCTGCTCTGCATCGCGAAGCACCTCCAGCCAATCGGGAGCTTCGGCCCCGGAAAATTGCGCATCCAGCGCCTGCAAGAAATCGGGTAGCCTTTCCAGCGGCAGCAAGTCTTCGCTGACCGGAAGTATTTCGGCTTCTTGCAAGACCTCTTTGCTTCGCTGTGATTCGGGATCGAAATGACGAATGCTATCGATTTCAATGTCGAAGAAATCCAGGCGAATCGGATCCTGTCCTGGCGAGTAAATATCCAGTACCGAACCTTTCAGGCATGCATCACCTGGGCCCTCCACCCTTTCCACACGGTGGTAGCCTATTTCCAGTAGTCGCTTCAATAATGCGCCCGGTTCCAGAGACATGCCCGATCGTAGATGCAGAGTAGCGTCCTGCCAGATGGACGGATTTACAATCCGTCGCATCAATGCCGCAATAGGAGCGATGTAGAGTCCGGAAGCGTTTTCGCAAAGATCGATAATACCATGGATTCGCTGGGAAGCTACCGCGGCATCGCGCCTGGCCCGATCATAGGGCAATCCATCTTTTTCGGGTATTAGAGTGAACTGGCTGGATTCCAGAAAGAGCTCCAGATCCAGGGCCAGGCTCTCCGCTCCCACCGATCCGGGAGTGACGACAAGAAGGGGAATTGAAGGATCCAGACTGCTTCTCAGAGCGGCCAGTGCAAACCCTGTGGCGCCACCGGGTATCCCATAAATAGGAACAATACCGCCCGTTTGCTTCCAGCGATCCTGCCAGTACTGTCCGGCAAAAGCCTTTAGATAGGAATGCACTGTTTACCGTATTTGCCCGCCCGAGTTCCAATACAAGTGTTTTAGGCCACCAGAAAAGGCGTAATTCGAGTTTTGCCGCTAGCAATTTCCCGGGCTGCGCGCCTTTGCGAAGTTGGTTATTTGCTTACCGGGGACGATGTTTATTGTTACTGCAATCTTAGAATTCCGGCGCCTCCTACAACCTCTCCTGAATCCAGGTTGTACAGAGACGCCGATTGGCTCACATGGCGCCGGCGCGAAGCACCGGAACCTGCGGATAGGACACTCCCTGGTAGGCACCGACATACCTCTGGTATCGTTTTAAAGGCTGTCGGGTGCGAAATCCCAGATGCAACTGTAGCGCTTCCAGAGTGACTCCATTGCGCAGATTGTGAAGAATGAATGTATCGCGAAACGCGGAGGCACAAAGGCCATCCAAACCCAGACCTGCGCCGAGCTCTTTGAGGTAACATTCCAGAGTTCGGGCGCTCAAAGGCGAATGCGGCGTTCGCGCAAAGAATACAAACTCATCTTGATCTCTACCATGCACGCAGCGACATAGCGGATAGTAGAGCACCCCTGGCAATTGAATCCAT
>JAGRNC010000210.1 GCA_020440935.1 Leptospiraceae bacterium
CAGGGGAGCCATTCGTGAGACGAGTTCCTGTTGCACTCTGGATTCTGCTGGTATCGCTCATCGCCCTTGGTGCCTTTCTGTTTCTGGATCTGAAAGAGAAGAAGGATCCTCTGGCCTGGGATCTGGATCTGGATACAATCCGATTTGAGGATATGGCATTTGAGAAGCAGTCTTCTTTTAAGGGAGATCGATTCTATGCCTCGTTTGAGAAAGATGGGAAGAAATATCGGTATCGGGCCAGTACCGCAGTTCCCAATCTATTCGCCGAATTTGAGCAGTTTAAGATTCAGGGGCTGTATCTGTTTGACGCAGAAATTAAAAAGCAATTCCCCGAAGACCCATTTGCCGATTCCGAGAAAACCAAATGCATGGAACTGGTTCCTTCCTCAGAGAATGCGTTTAAAGTATGCGCATCCACTGAAGAACGAAATGGAAAGGTTTTCGTCGTGGCCAATCGTCCCCAGAACCAGGGCGAAGCATACCTGGTGCAGAGTTATCTTTTCGATCGATTGAAACAGGATAAGGTCACCTTTCTGGAAAAGCGTGTTTTTCTATATCCCACGGCTACAAGCACAGAAGAAATGAATATAACGCTGATGGCCCCCATGGATGTGGAGAAAGCGACGGTACTCAAGCGCAAATACCCGGAAAAGCTTCATTTGCTGCGAAAGGAAAAGGAACAGGATGAAAAGAAGCTCGTCTACTGGGCCAGCGAAAACGGCCAGGAGATCCCGGCACAATTATCCAATCCTCTGGACTCGGTGCTGCGTCAGTTTCAAATTCAGTTCTTCTCCTTTGAATACGATTTTGACCCTGCGCAGATGTGGGAAAAAGCCACTCCCATATTAGAAGCTACCCTGGTAGCGGCCGAGGACGGAGATCCGGTGAAGACATTTCATGTAGAAGTGCGCCGTCCCGAACAGGAGCTGGAATTCCAGGGAAAGAAGTTGCTACTCATGCAGTCATCAGAGCTGGACGGAGTGCAGGTGCTGGATCTGGAAACCGTCACTCGCACCGCAGGTTACGTCGAAGGCATCTATGCTACAGAAATCAGCCAGGGAAACTCTAATGCTCCAGCACAGCAGTAGATTGGCTTTTCTGTTTGGATTGATATTCATTGGGTGCCTCTCTCCCGATTTGAAGGAGTACGATCGAAGCAACAGAACCCTGTTTCTCTTTAACTTCACCAATAGTACCTTTGATGCGGATACTCAGGTGGAACTAAATCGGGCCTTGCGCGAGGAATTACACAGCAAGGGAGATTTTTTACTCACCGATCAACAGGATGCCGCAAAATTGGGACTGTACGGCGAAGTAACCCTTTACAGAAAAGAAGGCCGATTGTACGACAATTTGCGAAACCCTACGCGCTATGAGCTCATAGCTGGAGTTCGGATTCGAATGCGCGAAATGGATTCGGGCGTAGTATTGTTGTCCACCGAAGAGAGTGCATCGGTACAGTTTTCTCCCAGGGAGGGATTTCCGGAATCGGAATACCAGGCCCGACAGCGTCTGGTTCGGCTGCTTTCGCGGCGCATTCATCAATCCATGGTGGCCGCATTTCGATCCCGCTACCAGGCCCCTGTTCCCTGATACAGGAAAATCCCTTCACTTAATCTAGAAATTTCTTGAATGGCAGACGCCTAACTGCATAGTCTGATTCCAGATGAAGGTTGAGATCAGCAAAGACCTCGAAGATTTGATTCCAGGCTATCTCGATGGGATTCGAAAAACCGTTTCGAACCTCAAAGAGTATCTGGAAAAGAAAGACTGGGAAAATCTGCGAATCCATGGCCATAGAATGAAAGGTTCTGGCGGCGGTTACGGATTTCATTTCATCACCGAAAAAGGAAAGCAAATCGAAGATGCGGCGCGGGAAGAAAGCGCCTCTCCCATTGCCAGCGCACTGGAAGAATTGGATCAGTATCTTGCATCTGTAGAGATTGTCTTTGTTGAGTCCGATGACTGGTAGATTGCATCCCACCTACCGAGCCGATGCCCTATGAAAATCCTGGTAGTGGATGACAATCCTGACGATCAGCTTCTTGCGCGAACGTTTCTGTCTCAAGACGGGTATCCGGGTATTCAGACGGTGGACTCCGCCGAAGAGGCATTCGCATTTTTGAAGCTCGACGATGGCGGACATCCGGAAGCCGATTTGATTCTGCTCGACATCTCTCTTCCCGGCACCGACGGCATAGAAGCTACCCGTACCATTAAGCGCTGCGGTAAGTATTCTGAAATTCCCATCATCATGATGACCGCGCATTCGCCCCAGGATTATCTCGCGCGGGCATTTCGTGCAGGGGCGATGGATTTTATATCCAAGCCATTCAATAAGATTGAGTTTCTGGCGCGCGTAAATGCAGCCATTCGATTAAAACGCGAAATGGATCGCCGAAGGGCTCATGAAAAAGAGTTGGTGGAAATGACCATCAAACTTGCCCGGGCCAATGAAGAGCTTAAAAAAATATCGATGATCGATCCGCTCACCGATATACCAAATCGCCGGCATTTTGATGCTGTTCTGGAGATTGAGTTTAATCGGGCGGTTCGCAATGATCAGCCGCTCAGCCTGCTCATGATTGATGTTGATTTCTTCAAGCCTTACAACGACACCTACGGTCACCAGGAGGGCGACCTTTGTTTGATTGCCATAGCGCGGGTGCTCCGAGATAGTCTGACCCGGCCGGGGGATCTTGCTGCCCGTTATGGCGGCGAAGAATTCGTAATCATCTTGCCGGGTACCGATCGCGAAGGAGGGGAAGTAGTGGCGAACAAGATCCTTTCCGGAGTTATTGAGCAGGCTATCCCGCATCGAGCAAGTTCGATTGCGGACTATGTGACTGTTTCTGTGGGTGTTGCTTCCTTAAATCGTGGCATGAAGAAAGGCGAAGACCTGGTAAGAAGCGCGGACCGAGCTCTTTATAGCGCCAAAGGAAATGGACGAAATCGAATCGATTACGATCCCGATCTGTCTGACTGATTAATCTCGGCCACAATCAAAGTTAAATCGTCTTCGCGCGGGCTCAAGCAATGAGCCTCGGTGTACAACCATTGCAGCACAGTTCCGCCCCAGTAGCCGGGGGCCGACTGGGCATCAGGAATCCGTGCCAGCAGCTTATGAAAAGAGTCCAGACTACCATTGTAATCGGGGGGGATCGTTTCGTCTTCATAGAGTCCGTCCGTAAAAAGACAGAGCACGAAGGGCTGTTTGATCTCCAGGCGATTATCTCTGTATTCGTAGCCAGGCACCATTCCAATGGGAATGCCGCCTTTGTTGAGTACGGTTGTCCCTTTATCCGCCCGCTTCAGGAATCCCTGTGGATGACCCGCCGAACCATAATGCAGCAGCCCGGCGTTGAAATCGTAAACCCCGTACCAGATAGTGAAGAATAAACGATTCTGCTTTTCCATAGGAAAAGCGCGATTTAGCTCCTGCAGCACATCTACAGGTTGCAGCGGATCCGCCTGCAACCGACCGCCCACCAGCAATTGATGAGCCGCCACAGAAAGCAAAGATGAGCCAATGCCGTGACCGGAAACGTCCAGTACAAAGAATCGAAGGCAGTCATTGATCCAATCAAAGTGAAACATATCGCCGCCCAGGGTATGCGAAGGCCTGTAGATGAAATCGATCCAGGCGCGTCGGTCCTTCATCGGTCGGGGGATCTGGCTACGAACGTACTCGCGTGCCTGATTCAAGTCAAAGTCCATGATCGATTGTCGCCGTCGCAGCGCCTCGTTCAGATGGAAAATTCGCATCCCTGCTTTGATTCTTGATTGGAGCTCCCTGAAATCGAAGGGCTTCGTTATAAAGTCATCCACTCCCCGATCAAAGGCGGCCACCTTACTGTCCATATCCCCGCTGGCCGTGAGCAAGATGAAATAACTGGATTCCAGATCCTGGCGATTCCGCAATGCTTCGCAAACATCCAGACCGTCCATGCCCGGCAATCCGTAGTCACAGATAATAAGCGCAGGGCGATGTCGAACAGCCAGAGCGATGCCATCTTCTCCGGTTTCTGCGGTAAGCGCTAGATAACCCTGTCGCACCAGGAACCGATCCAGCAGTTCCCGGATGTTCGGGTCATCATCAATGATCAGAATTTGTTCGGGAGGTCTGGCCATAACGATAGATCGAATATCGGTCCGTTTGCCGAACGGGAGAGAATTGCCCGACGCAGTCATGCAGCCGGGACCAGTCCTGGGTTTCAAGTAGTAAGTATGCCTCCGTGCAACCTTCTATATCAGGTGGCAGGCATAGTCCGGTACGCATCATCGGGTTGCGGGGCTCCGGATTGAGCGGAAATATCCGGCTATTCAGCGGAATGCGAACCGCCAGATGATCTGACGATCGCACACAGGACTGTCCTGGAATCCAGGAGAAATCTATATCCGGGCCTGGCTTGAACAAAGCTATAGGAGTGCTGCGATCCTGCACGCTGGCCAGAGCCACCAACAAAACCAGGGCCGCTACGGTTCGCTTTCCCACCGCCGACTCAATGTAGACCGACGAAACCGATCGTAGCCAATGCGCAAAGGCAACGAGCAAAAGGGGCAGAATGGAATAAACGTAATGAGTCTCGTACGAATTATGCCAGGGCTGGTTGGAGAGTAAGTGGATTAATGCGATCCCGGCAAAGGAATACCGAAAGGCGGGCTGCAGCAAAGCAATCCATCCCCCCGCCGTTAAAATCAACAGAAAGGCAGTCAATGGATGGCCCGCAAACGGAAAATCCTGAGTCCAGTAATCGGACCAGCTCATTCCTGTTGTTCCTGCCAGACTGCGACGAACCAGAACGGCGAAAAGAAAGAAGGCCAGCGCCAGAAAGGCAGTGCGGCGGAGTCGGCTGCGGATCCAGGATTGCTCGGTGGGCTCCGTTGCTTTCGTACCGGGTTCGAGTACCCGTAACTCCAACGAAGGGCCGAGCCAGGCGCCCGTTGCGATGAGAAACACATAAAGCCCCAGGTCTTCTTTTACAGCGCAAAGCAGAATCAGCCAGACCCAATACCATCGGCTTCGAAACTTATACAAACAGAGTGCCGTCAGCGGCAGCACAAAGGCTTCAAAATGAAAGCTCAAGAAAAGCCTGTGCAATAGAGGATTAAATGCCAGCCAGGCTACCACCGGTAGTAGTATGGGATCTTTCAATTCTCGCCGGGCTAGGATC
>JAGRNC010000211.1:0-952 GCA_020440935.1 Leptospiraceae bacterium
ATTTTGTTCTCGATGGAGGCGGTGCATCCGCCGTGTCGCAGGCGGCGCAGGCGGCTCAGGAGGTAGACCGGAAGCCATCTGCCGGCAATGCGAATCAAAAGAATCTGAAGAAATCGGATAAGCCGGAAAAATCGAAGTCAGATAAATCGAAGGAGTCCCGCTCCGATGCATTTCATCTCTTGCCTGCCTTCGATGAGTTCTTGATCGCCTATGCTAACCGGCGCCCTTCGCTGGAAGCGGAATGGGAAAGCCGAGTGATGACAAAGAATGGAATCTTTCGTCCTACGCTAATGCGCGAAGGTGCAATCAAAGGAATCTGGAAGCGAACACTCAAGAAAGATCAAGTCCTTGTGGAACTGGAACCATTCCAGAAGCTTTCGTCGGATGAATACCAGGCCAGCCAGATTGCCTGCGAACGCCTGGGAGAATTTCTGGGCAAGAAGGCCGATTTAAACGTCTAGATCATCGTCGGGAAGTTGCGGTCGGCCCCGTCGGCGGGGAGGGGCCGCATCATCGGAAATGTCCATGGGCTCTTCAAAGTCATCGTTGAAGCGGGGAACAATGGAATCCGATGCATCATCATCGGCAGGGAAGTCTGCGTCGAGGTCGTCTTCGAATTCGTCCTCATAGCCTGGCGGGACGGTATAGTCCTCTTCTTCTTCCAGAGCCTTTTCTTTCTGGCTCAGACGAAACCCGGCATAGAGCATACAGAATACGGCGTTAATCAGCGAGAAAAGAAAGCTGGTCTGATGGTGCACTCCCCAGACAGTCAAATTAATGGCAGCCAGAGTGCACGATATTCCAAAGAAGAGCGCAATCTCCGTATTCAGGATGCGCATTAGAATTCCCGATGAGCCGCCCTGGTCCCGGGCTAGATCTCGAAAAGAGGGAAAAGCAAGGTGCAGAATTAGAATGAATAGCGCAGATTGAAAGAAGTAATTAGGCATTTGGG
>JAGRNC010000211.1:970-5152 GCA_020440935.1 Leptospiraceae bacterium
ATTTGCGCGCTGGCCCAATCGGGCTCGGGACCCATGTCCGGCGAAAAGAATCCGCCAACCAGAGTAAGAATCCACCCCAGGCCAATACCCACTCCAATGCCTGCGAATTGCAGAAATCGGTCTCTTCCTTCGGTTAAGAAAAGTAACTGATCCTGGATGATTTGCGGTATATTGAGAATTTCTTCTCTTCCGTAACGATCTTTCTCGCGGAATAGATCATACCAGTAATGCACTACCAGAACGATTCCGGAGAAAATGGAAAACAGTATGACCCACACCAGAATTTCCAGCATACTTAATCCTCGACGGATGTTTCTTTCTTCTTTGCAATTCTTTCCAGGAGCGGAGCAAATGGATCGGACTGTCCCTGGGGCGGAAAGCTGGGAAACACCTGGATTTCGTCGGTGGTGACATCGCGCAAGAAGCTGGAGTGTAGCCGACTGAGTCGGAGGCCGTTGGAAAACTCGGTCCAGTCTTCAAATGTGAATTCGATGCCGCGTGCAGGAATAGCCTGCGTCCAAAGAAGCCATTTTTCAGGCTTACCATTGTCATCGGCATAAATCAGGTAGGAATCCCCGGGGGTCACGCCACCCGATTCGTAGGTAACCAGTAAGCCGCCATCATCGCTAAGTCGGCGCACTGCTCCAGGCGCCCGGAGTGTTGCAAATGGATTGAGCCAGAATATATCGTTAATGTGCGCCTCATATGCCTTTCGAATGAGGGACTGTTTCTCCTGCTCGTCCGAAACCTCTTTGCCGTCTTTCTCAACGATGCCTTCCATTCCATCGAGCTTGAACCATACTTTAATGGAAGCTTCCTCCACCGGTTGGTTTTCTCCTTTTGCATCGGAAGTAAGGAATTCGACAAGGGCCAACCTTCGTTTTCGGTCGTATAGATGAAATCGATCAGCAGGAAGAAAGCGAAAGGAAATGGCCTGCATATCCTTCCACGCCGTGAGATTGATGTAATTTTCGATCTTATTCGTGAGCCGCTCGGCCGCCGGTCCCGGAGTGGCATGCGGCAAATCCCGGGTAATAGAAATCCCGATGAATATGCCTGCCGTAACAATCAGGGATACCATTATGAAGATGAATGTAAGAGTTTTCTTTTTGAGAGCAAGTTTCAATGGCGGCCGCCTTCACCACTGTGTAATCTACTGTAGTCTCGCCAGAGCACCATCAGGGAGTCAATGGCATCCCGGATGGAAAATGGAATTTCTTGTTCGTCCGGATCGTCGTCAAAGCGCAATGTGACGACATCGGATTTGGGGTCTCCTTCTACATTCAGACCCGGAATGAGAGAAAGGCCCTTATTGATCAGTACCCGGGCATTCTGCGGATCCAGGTCTTCCAGCTCCGATAGCTGGCGCGACAGATATTGAAACAAAATTAAAGAAACGGCACGTGGATCAGGTACGCTCATCGAACGCAACGTACATATTTGACGCCGGTCTTGGTTCCCTTTTCCACATTTCCAAATGTATTTTTGGCGAAGCTAACGGTGTAGCCTACGCTGGTGTCGCTTTCATCGGTGGAGCCGGACCAGAAATATTTATCGTCCGGAGTCTGAGGAAAAATGTAGAGGAAGAATTCTCTGGAGAATCCCTCGGCCAGAAGATCTAATTCGTAACGAGTAGGTAGTCTCCAATCGGAGAATCCGGCAAAGGTCAGGTTTGCGCAAGAGTCGTAGGCCGGGCCATCATTGGCTTCGTAGCTGGTTAGATCCGAGCAAGTTCCGCTGGCATCGAGGGTGGCCTGCTCGCAATATGCGAGGCTGTACGCTCCGTAGGTGGTTCCAGCGCCTGTGCCGCTACAAACATTGGCGGCAGAATCCCAGACCTGGCCCTGGGAGCATTTCATCCATATCAGACTGCCTTGCGTAACGGTACCATCGCCGTTATCTGTAAAACCGCTGAGAGTGATCGCAGCCGTAGCCCAATCTATCTCTTCATCTCCCGAATCGGAGCAGAATCCCAGAAGGAAGGCAACGGAAAGTAAAAGGATGACTTTGGACAGGCTTTTCATGGTCTCCTCATATATACAACGGACGAAGCCCGCTCTTTTTTCGATAATAAATTCAACAGTGGACCCGGATGATGGCAGAAAATTAGCCGATTTTCGGCTCAGCGCCCCGTTTCAGGATGGTTTCCAGGGCATCCCCAGCATGATAGGAAGATCGGACCAATGGACCAGATTCCACATGAAGAAAGCCCAGTTCCAGGGCGTACTCCTTGAGCCCCTGGAATTCAGATACAGGAGCATAGCGCACCAGCGGTGCATGCTCACGTGTGGGCTGCATGTACTGCCCTATTGTGACCAGATGAACACCGTTCTGCCGCAAGTCATCTAGAACGCTCCGTACTTCCTCCAGCGTTTCTCCCAGTCCAAGAATAATTCCGCTTTTGGTCAAGAATCCGCGCTCGGCGCTCTCTCGGAGTACATCTAGTGAAACCTGGTAGTTCGATTGCGGGCAAATGGTAGAAAACAGCGAAGGTACAGTTTCCACATTATGATTGATGATATCCGGCCCGGCATCCCAAATACGTTGGAGGTTTTCCAATTTTCCTTTAAAATCTGGAATGAGAACTTCAATACTTGTATTTGGATTCTTCTCGCGGGTGGCGGTGATACACCGCGCGAAATGCATACTTCCGCAATCCTTTAGGTCGTCCCGGTCCACTGAAGTGATTACCGCATGCTTCAGCTCCATTTCGGCGATGGTATCGGCCAGGCGAAGGGGCTCGGAAGGGTCCAGAGCAAATGGCCGGGCAGTGCTAATGTCGCAAAATCCGCAGCGACGTGTACATACTTCTCCCATTACCAGAAATGTGGCCGTTCCCTGTCCCCAGCAATGGCCGAGATTGGGGCAGGAGGCTTCTTCGCAGACGGTGCTGAGCCGGGAACCCTCAATCAGCTTTTTTACCTTTCTAGAGTTGCTGTCTGCTGGAGTATCGAATTTGAGCCGCACCTTCATCCATTCCGGTGGTTCTGGCGGCGTTGTGACAGGATAGCGCACACTTCCAGTTAGGAGCCTTTTTGCAAGGCATCAACCGTTTTTTGTTTACGCAATGGAGGTTCATGGTCCCTGCTGGCCTATGTCAAAGGAGCGATTCTCTTTGTTACGAGCGGTAGGCCTGGGAGACCTCAAAGGTCAACCGGCCCGGATTCAGTTTACCTTCTGGATTATGCTGGTTTCAGCCTTCTTTTTGTTTGCCGATCAAAACTTACCTGCCAGTAACCTTTCGCGTATGGCAGAGGCCTTTGGGATGCTGGATGAAAAAGAGTATCGCTTTCTTCTCGGCGGACTGGTCACTCTACCCTTCTTCGTTCTGGGCGGATTTATTTCGATTCTATACGGTCGATTGACTGACCGACTGGATCGAAGAAAACTTCTGGTCACTGCTGTTGTGCTGGGTGAGCTTCCTTGCTTGCTTACTGGATTTGCCAATGATTACTGGACCTATTTTGCTCTCCGTATGCTAACTGGTTTTGGCCTCGGCGGAATCTTTCCCGTATTGTTTTCGATCACCGGGGATTTGTTCCGAACTGAAAACCGTCCAACGGCCAGTGCTTGGGTCGGACTTGCCATGAGTCTTGGAATTGGAGTAGGCCAGGTTCTCGGCGGAGTTCTAGCCCACGATGTGATTTTCGGACTGGAAGGCTGGCGATTTAGCTTCATTCTTGTTGCAGCTCCCGCCTTTCCCGTTGCAGCATTATTCTATTTCTTTGCTCAGATTCCGGAGCATGGAGCGGCAGATGCACGGCAATTGGAAGAAATTTCAACGGAATCCAACGCCAATGTTGTAGTAGAGGAGCCGGTCAGTTTGAATTCCTTTCGGCGCGTTTTTCGGACCAAAACCAACATTCTAGCATTTCTCCAGGGTATTCCGGGCACAGTTCCCTGGGGTTTTCTTTTCGTCTATGCGCAAGACTTCTTTGAGGTTGAACGGGGCTGGGGTGTCGAGACAGCATACACCATCGTAACCCTTTTCGCTGTTATGACGATTGCGGGTGGCTTTCTTGGCGGTTTTATTGGAAAGAAGCTCTATCTCATAAATCGCAAATGGTTTCCTGCTTTTTGTTCTGCTACTGTTATATTGGGTGCCATCCCGGTATTTTTTCTCGTTAACTACAATGGCGCCGAGCTATGGCCCGCCTTCGTATTCGCCTTGCTGGGAGGTCT